>JBAUAY010000028.1:0-9013 GCA_049676235.1 Streptosporangiaceae bacterium | reverse complement strand
GCCTCGGCGTGGTCCGGCGGGCGACGCCGAGCGGGGAGATGTGCACCCGGCGCAGCGCCAGCCGGGCCGCCACAGCGGCGGCCACGGGCACGCCGATCGCGACCACGAGGATGTCGGGCAGGCTGAGCGCCATGTCGGCGGGGAAGAACGGCTCACCGAGGAACGGGATGCCCGCGACCGGGGCGCGCAGCAGGAAGAAGATCCCGAAGCCGACCGCCACCCCCAGGACCGCGGCCGCCGTCGATTCGGTGGCGGCGAGCAGGGAGACCTGCCTGCGGGTCGCGCCGACCAGGCGCATCGCCGCGAACCGCTGCTCGCGGCGGGCGGCCGACAGGCGGGTCGCGGTGGCGATGAAGATCAGCACCGGGGCCAGCATGGCCAGCGCCACGACGGACAGGATGAAGTCGATGCCGCTCGGCTGGATTCCCCCGACGGCCGGGGTGTAGTTCAGGCCCTTGGGGTTCACCGGCCGGTCCCCGGCGCTGAAGGGCGCCGCCGCGGCGATCGAGGTTACCTGCACGCTGTCGGGCGTGTGCGCCAGCTGCGCCGGGGTGTACCCGACGATGATGACCAGCGAGTTCGGTGACGGCAGCGCGGCGTCGCCGATCGTTCCGGCCAAGCGGCCGGGGTAGCGGTCGGCCAGCTGGTCCGCCGGGGTGCTGCGCAGCAGCGCGGCGAGCGCAAGCGAGGCGTAGTACTGGCCAGGGCCCGGGTCACGGGAGATGCCCGGCGGCACCGGCGACGACGTACCGGTGGCGGCCACGTCGAAGCGGTAGATGTTCTGCCTGTCGAAGGTGTCACCGATGGGATGCCACCACAGCGGGGCGATGCCCGCCGTCGCCGGGCCCGGGGGCACGAACGCGGTGCCGGTCAAGAACCATGCGTGCCGGTTGTTCCAGGTGCTGACCGCGTTGCTCGCGGCCACGACGGTCAGCAGCAGGCCGACGCCAAGACCGACCGCGACGGCCAGGACGAGGAAGCGGATGATCGTCTCGCGGCCGCCGTTGATCACCAGCCGCAGTCCGAGCCCGATCACGGCTTGGCCCCGGTGAGCGTACCAACCTTGCCGTCCCTGACGACGACCTCGCGGTCGGCGTAGGCGGCGACTCGGGCGTCGTGGGTGACCAGGATGACGGTGGTGCCGTGCTCACGGGCGGCGGCGGTCAGCAGGTCCATCACCAGTTCCCCCGACACCGAGTCCAGCGACCCGGTCGGCTCGTCGGCGAACAGCACCTCAGGCCCGGCGACCAGGCCGCGGGCCAGCGCGACGCGCTGGGCCTGCCCGCCCGACAGCTCCCCGGACCTGCGGTGCTCAAGCCCGGCCAGGCCGAGCGGGCCGAACCACTTTCTGGCCGCCGTCATCGCCGGGCCGCGGCGGGTGCCGGACAGCAGCAGGGGCAGGGCGACGTTCTCTTCCGCGGTCAGCTCGGGGACCAGCTGGCCGGACTGGAACACGAACCCGAACCGGTCCCGGCGCAGCGCGCTGCGCCGGTCGTCGCTCAGGGTGTCCAGCCGCTGCCCGCCGAACCAGACCTCGCCCTCCTCAGGGACCAAGATGCCCGCCAGGCAGTGCAGCAAGGTGGACTTACCCGATCCGCTCGGCCCCATGACCGCGACGATCTCGCCCGGCCGGACTCCCAGTGAGGCGCCGCGCAGCGCCGGCGTTTCGCCGAACGACTTCTCCAGGTTCCGCGCCTCGATGATCTTCCCAGTTCCGGGGCCCGTCACGGCGACGGGGAGGCCTGCGGTCATCGGCGCACCGCCTGCGCGAGCATTTCCAGCCGGGCCTCGGTGTGGTCGATCCATCGTAGGTCAGCCTCCAGTCGGTAGAGCGCGTGATCGGCGAGCAGCACGCCGAGCGGGTCCCCCTCCCGCTTGAGTTCGGTGAGCTCGCGCATCCGCTGCAGGTGCGCGGCCCGCTGGGCGTCCAGGTAGCTGTCGGCAGGCCGGTCGAGCATCAGGGCGAGCACCACCTTGGCGAACAGCTCGCTCTGCAGGTCCGGCTCCGGCGGGGCCGGCTCGGCCAGCCACCGTTCCACGTCGGCGATGCCCACTTCGGTGATGACGTACCGTCGGCGTTCGGGCCCGGCCCCCTGCTCGACGGGCCCGGCCACCGCCTTTTCGTCCCTGGCCAGCCGGGACAGGGTCGCATACACCTGGCTGTAGCGCAGCGGCTTGCCTCGGCCGAAGTACGCGTCGTAGTCCCGTTTCAGGTCGTATCCGTGGCTTGGCCCCCGCTCAAGCAGGCCAAGCAGTGTCAGTGGAACGCTCATATCCGAGAGAATACTCTAAGAGTATTCTCTCGGATAGTAGTTCAGTCGCACGACACCTACTGGATCTTCTTGATGGCCCGGGTGCCGGGTACCACCGGACCGCTCGGTGACCTGTCTGGCCCGGCCGGCATCGCCGAGGCGGTGGCCTTCCCGGCCTTGGACCGGGCCGCCTTAATCACCGGCGAAGTGCTCAACGTGGCCGCCGGTGCCTCCATCCGCAACTGACGGCGGGTTCTCTGCCGTTCCCGCAGAATCCCCTTGAAAAATAGATATCACTATGATAAGTCTGTGTTATCGGTTAGGTAGCAGAGGAGAGAGCATGAATACGCATGCTGCAGTCGAGATTGCGCATCTGCGCAAGGCCTACGGAGATGTGGTCGCGGTCGACGACGTGTCGTTCTCAGTCGCGGAGGGTGAGATCTTCGGCATCCTTGGCCCGAACGGTGCGGGCAAGACCACCACGGTCGAGTGCGTGATGGGCCTCCGGTCACCAGACGCGGGATCGATCCGCGTGACGGGCCTGGATCCGGGCCAAGACCGGGAGGATCTGCACGTGATCGTCGGCGCCCAGCTTCAGGAGAGCGCGCTGCCGCCCAAGCTGCGGGTCGGGGAGATCCTCGATCTGTACCGGTCCTTCTACCGGGACCCGGCCGATGTCGGGGAACTTGTCGACGCGCTCGGTCTGGCCGGGAAGCGCAAGGACTACTACCGGTCCCTGTCCGGCGGCCAGCGTCAGCGGCTGTCCATCGCGCTGGCCCTGATCGGCCGGCCGAAGATCGCCGTGCTCGACGAGATGACGTCGGGGCTCGATCCACAGGCCCGGCGCGACACCTGGGACCTCGTCGAGGGCGTGCGGAACCGCGGGGTGACCATCCTCCTGGTGACGCACTTCATGGAGGAAGCCGAGCGGCTGTGTGACCGGGTGGCCCTCATCGACGCCGGACATGTCGTCGCGCTCGATAGCCCGGCCGGCCTGGCCGCGCGGGCCAGCGGCGGGACGAGTGTGCGCTTCGTCCCCTCGGCCCCCTTCGATGACCGGCTGCTGAGCAGGCTTCCCGAGGTACGCGCGGTCACCCGCAGCGGCTCCCACGTCATCGTCACCGGGACCGGAGAGCTGGTCAATGCGGTGATCCTCACCCTAGCCGCGGCGGGCGTGACTGCCCACGAGATCCAGATCGATTCATCGACCCTAGAAGACGCCTTCGTGAAGCTCACCGGACGGCACCTGCACGAGGAAGGAATCCCGGCATGAACACGCAAACATTGCCCCAGCCGAAGGCGGTGCTGTCTAAGGCACAGCTGTCGAAGGCCCAGCTCTCGAAGACGCTGCTGCCGAAAACGGCACCGCGCGCCGCGTTCGGCAAGATCGTCCTCAACGAGGCCAGGCTCGCCTGGAGGCTGCCGGCCGGCCTGATCTTCGGGGTCGCGGTTCCGCTGGTGCTCGTGATCATCTTCGGCAAGATTCCTGGCATGCATCAGCCCCAACCCAGCCTGGGGGGCCTCACCCTGTTTCCCGTGTACGTCCCGATCATCATTTGCATGGCGATCGCGATTCTTGGGCTCATAAGCCTTCCCGCCGCGCTGGTGTCCTATCGCGACCAGGGGATCCTGCGCCGGCTTTCGACTACGCCAGTGCCCCCGTCCTGGGTGCTAGCCGGACAGCTCGTTATCAACTCCTGCATCGCCATGACCTCGCTGCTCGTCGTCATCGTCGTGAGCATCACGGCCTTCGGGCTCGACGTGCCCAAAAACCCCGGCGCGCTGCTGCTGTCCATCGTGCTGTCCATCGCCGCGCTGTTTGCCATCGGGTTGTCGATCGCCGCGGCCGCCCGAAGCGGGATCGCCGCCCGCGCCATCGGCGCCGGGCTGTTCTACCCTCTGCTGTTCTTCGCGGGCATGTGGCTGCCGCGAGCGCTCATGCCGGGCGTCCTCCAGGGGATCAGCAACTTCACCCCGCTCGGGGCGTCGGCGCAAGCGATGCAGGACTCGATGCAAGGCCAGTTCCCGCCCGCAGAGCCACTGCTGGTGCTGGCCGGCTACGCGCTGGTCTTCGCCTTCATTGCCAGGCGCTACTTCCGGTGGGAGTGAGAACACCGGATCTGCGGGCGGACCGGATCCCGGCCCCCAGAACCCCCGCCGGGGCGGGGTTCCTGGGCTGGCCGGGATCCGCTCGTCGAACGCGCTGCGGCGGCTGGAGGGCGTAGCTGCCCCGGGCGCCTTCACACGGTCTCCACGGGCCCTCCATCCCGACTGCACGCAGGCCTGGTCGGCTGCGGGGACGCCGCCGGGCCCGGGTCTTGCGCTCAGGGCCGCGGCGGGAGTCGGCTTGCAGGGAGGGATGTCATGGGCAAGCCCGCAGTTAATCGTCGGCCACTGCCCCTGATCGGAGTTCTCGCCGCGTTGGGTCGGGCCGCCGCGCTGGCGGTAGCAACACCGTCTGCCGCGGGGGCGCAGACGCGTGGTCACTACGAGGGGTTCAAGGTCGTAACCCGCGCGGGCTCTCGCCGGCGCGGGGCGGCGGGGCTCAATGAGGACCCCGGCGCCAACCCGGTCGGCGACGTTGTGCGTATCGACCGGCACGGCCAGCGCACGCACTTGGAGGTCGGCAAGCTGTTCTTCCCGTCGGGCTTCGCCGCAGCACCCGATGGCGCCATCTACGTCTCCAACTGCAGCATCGCCCCAGCGAGCGGCATGAGCCCGAAGCTGTGCCCGACCGGTGGCCAGGTGGTCAGGATCAGGTGATCACCGGCTAGTCGTGACCGCGCCCGGCCTCACCGCCGTCAGGCCGGGCGCGGTTACTTAATGGGCTTCGCGACGCGGCGTCCACCCGTCCACCGAGGTGCGCTGGACCAAGTACTTGCTGAACAACTGGTACCGCCAGGCCGGCCTGCTGTTCGACGCGCCGCTGGGGTATGAGTTCTTCGGCTTCGGCCTGCGCGAGGCCCGCGAGGCCCGCACGGCTCTGAAGGAGAAACGGCCGCCGGATTTCCGCGCGGTGGAGGAGGAATCACGATGACCACACACTCCGACCGCACCGACCCGCCGCTGCTGGTCCAGGGCCATACGTGGGAGGAGATGACCGTCGGCAGCTCATTCCGCACCGCGGCCCGGACCATCACCGAGACCGACCTGATCACCTTCATTACCTGGAGCGGTTTCAACGAGCCGCTGTTCCTGGACGCCTCGCACGCGGCCGCGGGCGGGTACACCGGGCGACTGGTCCCCGGCGCCCTGGTCTACTGCCTCGGCGAAGGGCTGGTCTTCCAGACCAACGTGATCAACGGGACCGGCCTGGCGTTCATGTCCATGGACCTGTCGATCAAGCGGCCCACCTACGTCGGGGACACCATCCACGTGGTGGTCGAGGTGACCGGGGCGCGCGCGGCGAGCACCGGTCAGCGGGGCGTAGTGACCACTGCGAACAGCGTCCGCAACCAGCGCGGTGAAGATGTGCTGATCTACAGGCCCGTCCGGCTGATCCGCGGCCGCGGCTACCAGCCCCCAGGCGAAGCCCCCTGACGGCCGCCTCACGCCGGAGCAAGATCAAAACCTGTTACCGTCCGGTAACGGACCCGCCGTCGGCTCGATCACGAGCGACCCGCCGCCGCTGATGACCGTGATCGAGCGAGAGGCGGCGGGGTCGGTCGCGATCCCGACGGACTGCGGGCCGCCGCCGTCGGTGGTGGCGTTCAGCGCGTAAGGGCCGCCGGGTACGACCAGCCACGCAGCACCACCGTCGGTGCTCATCGTCACCGAGTGCGGGGCCGCGGCGAAGACCACCGATGCGTCGCCGCCGCCCGTGATGACCGTGGCGGTGGTGGAGGCGAGGTCCCGGGCGCTCACCGGCGCGCCGCCGGTGTCAGCGCTCAGCGGGCCGGCCAGGCCGTCCAGCGTCAGCGGCCCGCCGCCGGTGATGACGGTGAGCGGCCCGCTTATCTTCGAGGCGCTCACCGGCCCGCCACCGGAGTCCAGGTTCGCCCCGGCGATCCCGGACACCGTGATCGGGGCGCCCTCGGTCGCCACGGTCGCGGTGACGTCGGGTGGCACGGTCACCGCGAAGCTGACGCTGCAGTCGGAGGTTTCACACGCGGGCTCGGCCAGGCTGAGGCGGCCGCCGGACACCGATTGCTCCACCATGGGCGCACCGCTCAGGGAGCCGCCGGGCGCCGACGGCACCTGGACGGGCACCGCGCTCGCGACAACGGGGCCGGCCTGGCTGTCGTACGTAAAGGTTTCCGTGATCCGGACGTGGCGGACCGGTGCGGCCGTTACCTCGACCGGGGCGCCGTAGCTTTGCACGGTCAGGCTGGTGACTGGCTGGGGCACCGTCACCGTCTGGGTCGCGGTGCTTTGCGGCTGCGCGTTCTCGGCCTGCCCGGCTGAGGTGATGAGCGCGGTACCGGAGACGACCAGGGCCGCCGTGGTGATCAGGCCGGACAGGCCCCAGATCCAGCGGCCGGGCGTGGCTACCGTGCGCATGGCAGGTCCACAGTGAGCAGGGTCGGCCCGCCGGGCGGGCTGACGATTTCGAAGGGTCCGTCGACCGACGCGGCGCGCTTGGCCAGGCCGGCCAGGCCGGTGCCGCGGGCCGGGTCGCCGCCGCCCACGCCGTCGTCGCTGACGATGATGTGCAGCCGGTCGTTGGCTTGTTGCACGAACACCTCCGCCTGGCTCGCATGGGCGTGTTTGGCAATGTTCGTGAGGCCCTCGGAGACCACGAAGTAGGCGACCGCCTCGATCGTCGGCGGCGGCCTGCCTGGTAC
Source organism: Streptosporangiaceae bacterium (assembly GCA_049676235.1). Lineage (GTDB taxonomy): Bacteria > Actinomycetota > Actinomycetes > Streptosporangiales > Streptosporangiaceae > Palsa-504. The sequence continues at coordinate 1,977 of JBAUAY010000028.1, read as the reverse complement.
GTCCACGGTCAGCCGGACCGGGATCGGCAGCCGCGCCACGACGCCGGACAGCGCCGCGTCCAGGCCGCGGTCCTCGAGCACGGCCGGGTGCAGGCCGCGGACCAGGTGGCGCAGCTCGGCCAGGGCGGCCTTGGCCTCCTCGTGGGCCTCGGCGATGACCTGGTGCGCCTGGGCCTCGTCGGGTTGTTCGGCCCGGGCCATGCCCAGCCGCATCGCCAGCGAGACCAGCCGCTGCTGCGTGCCGTCGTGCAGGTCCCGCTCCAAGCGCCGCCGCTCGGCGTCGGCGGCGTCGACCACGCCGGCCCGGGTCTGGGCCAGACGTTCCACCTGATATTCCAGCTCCTCGGCGCGGCTCGGGCCCAGCAGCGCCCGGGCGGCCCTGGCGTCCAGCGCCCCGACCGCGGCGGTGAGCCACGGCGCGACCGCCAGCAGCGCGATCCCGCCGGCGGTCAGGAATACGTCCATCGGGATGTAGGACACGGGCGGGAGGTGCCCGGGTGGCGACGACGACAGGCCGCGCTGGAGCAGGCTCCCCGCGGGTAGCTTCCAGGCGTAGGCGTACACCAGGGTGTAGAGGACGCCCGCCAGCCACACCCCGACGGCGATGATGGCGGCCGCCGCCAGCGCCGGGCCAGCCAGCAGGTGATAACCGAGCTGGCGCCAGGTGGCCGGCGCGCGGGCCGCGGCCACGATCCCCCGCACGGTCAGCCGGTCCGGCATGACAGGCTGCGGTGGTATGAACACCCCCGCGGTGGCACGCAGCCGGTGTCGGTGAATCCCGGTGAACAGAGGAAGCGCGAGGAACACGGCAACCAGGATGAGCAGCGGCAGCGGCCACAGCTTCCCCCAGTTCCGGTGCCCCAGCGCGTGGCCCCAGGACGGCGTAACCAGGGACCACCACGGGACTAGTACGAGAAGCACTGCGATGAGCTGTGCCGGGATGCCTCCGGCCAGGTACAGGGCCTGGCTCCAGGCCCGCGGCGACCACGGGACGCGGCGGTGGGGCCGGGCAAGCCCGACACGGTGCTGGACGACGGTCACCATGGGGTCCACGGTATTGCCGCCGGCTAGCGCCTGCCTATCCAGCTGAGTTCACGTTCGGGGGTGGAGCTAGCTTCACCCCCGATTCGGGGCCCTGGGCCACTGCGCCCGGCCGACCGGATGTGTCACCTTGGCGTACGCGGCCGGGCCTTCCGGTCCCCGAGCCCGCGGCCCGGCCGGCCAGTTTCCCCGACAAGAGGATCCCGATGAGACAGCAGAGCGTGCCCGCCGCCGGCAACGTGATCCGGCAGGGGGGAAACCCGCAGGTAGGCAGCACTCTCTCGGTCACAGGGGCACCGGGAGCTTCTGCCCTCACGGTCGTCGGTTACGCCAACTCGATCACCAACACCGCCGACGGCCGGGTCACCCCGGCGAGATCGCCCGGCTGGAAGCGCCAGGCGCGCCAGCCAGCACGCAGATGCTGTACCGGTTCGCTCAGGCCGGCAGCTACGCCGGGATCCGCGCCGAGGTGACGGTGAAGCGACCCCCACCCCGGCGGCACGGTGCCCTAACGTGGGATCCGTGACAAGCCAACCGGGGACGACCGGGCCTTTGAGGCCGGGCCGTCCCCGGGTGGTGATCGCCGAGGACTCGGTGCTGCTCCTGGCCGGGCTGACCAAGCTGCTCGACAGCGCCGGGTTCGTGGTCGCAGCCACCGCGGGCGATGCCTCCGGGCTGCTCGCCGCGGTGGAGCGCGAACAGCCCGACGTGGTGATCGCCGACGTCCGGATGCCGCCGAGCCACACCGACGAGGGCATCCGAGCCGCGCTGGTGATCCGCAGCCAGTGGCCGGATATCGCGATCCTGGTGCTGTCGCAGTACGTGGAGGAGCGGTACGCCGCCGACCTGCTGTCGGCGAATACCCGCGGCGTCGGCTACCTGCTGAAGGACCGGGTGGCCGACGTGGCCGAGTTCCTGGACGCGCTGCGCCGGGTG
>JBAUAY010000027.1:0-5034 GCA_049676235.1 Streptosporangiaceae bacterium | reverse complement strand
ACGTCGACCTGGCCATCGAGGCCAGCACCGGCCAGATGCAGCGGTGGCTGGTCGGCCTGGTCCCGTTCCGGGACCTGGTGGCCAACGGCCACGCCCGCCTGCTCGGGCCCAGCCGGCTGGCCCGGGCTTTCCCGACCTGGTTCGACACGTCCTTCTTCGCCGAAGGCCTACGCCGCGCCGAGCTACGCCACAGGCGGGCCGCCGTGTCCGCCTGACGCCGGACCCTGTGCCGCTCGAATACTCGATTGCGTCCCTGACCTGTACTGTCACCAGCTGACCTGACGCGGTGATAGTTGGCTTGCCGGGTGTTGCTCAAGATTGTCTACGTGCTAGTTCGCCGGCTACTCAGCCTCGCTGTCCTGGTGTTCCGCGGGGACCGGGCGAAGGATGCTGAGCTGCTGGTACTCCGGCACGAGAACGGGGTGCTGCGCCGCCACGTGGGCCGGGTGCGGTACGAGCCGGCCGACCCGGTGTGGCTCGCCGCGCTGGCCGGGCTGATAACCCGCACCCGCTGGAGCGACGTCTTTCCTGTGACGCCAGCGACATTGCTCGCCTAGCACCGCAAGCTGGCCGCGAAGAAATACGACACGAGCACGCAGCGCGCGCTCGGCCGGCCGCCGACAGTCCGGAGCATCGCCCGCCTTGTCGTCCGGCTGGCTAAGGAGAATCCGCGGTGGGGACACCGCCGGATCCACGGCGAACTGACGAAACTCGGCGTAAGAGTCGCGCCCTCCACAGTCTGGGAGATCCCTCCGCGCCGCGGGCATCGATCCGGCCCCGCGCCGCTCGAACCTGACACAGGCTCGTGACCCCCTCGTGTCCTGACCGGGCGTGTCATCGCAGCATGCGGGGCGTTTTCTGCGGTGGCGGGCGTCGATCGATCATGCGTTCTAGTATCGTCCGCCCGGCAGGGAGGCGCTGGAAGGCAACCGCTCCACTCAGGTTAGGGACTGGAGCTCACAACCGGTACGCGGCGCAGCGCGTTATACAAAGGCGAGCGGGGAGGGGCTGGGGCGCCGTCCGGCTGGGGGGTAAGCCGGACGGCGACCCGGTACCAGCGGCGGCCGGGGAATGGATAGGGGCGTCTCCCGGGGGAGGGCCTGCTGGCGTCAGTCGCACAACAGTGGCACAGGTGAGAACCGATCTCCAGGCAATCAGTCATGCCGAAAGAAAATGGTCGTATCAGGTTCCGGGCGTGGCTGGTTATCAACGCAATAACGTGAGTACGCCTCCGGCTGCCGACCGCTCACTGGCCGCCAGCCGCCCGGGTCTCGGCTTCCACCTCATCCCGGTGCCGGTTCACCACGTTGATCGGGCGCCCATGATGAAATGCCCGGGCAGCCGCGTGGCGAAGTGACGTCATCGACCAGGGCGGTCGGCATCTCGTGCAGTCGCGTGTGCGCGTCACAGCCGCACGGCAGGCTCGCTCCGCGCCGGGTGAGCACGTCCCCGGGCGGCACGGGCCCGGGTATCGGGTTAGTGCCCGGCGGGGAACCGGATGATGATCTTGGCCGGGACCAGGGCTTTCCAAAGGCCCGAGTCCACGTAGGTGTTGAAGGCGGGCTGGCTGTGGGAGCCGAACGTCTTCCACAGCAGCGTGGCGACGTTGGTTTTGTGCGAGCTAGCCAGCTCGGCGAGGGAGTACTTGCCGTCGCTGGTCCAGTCCCAGTCGTGGTCCGGCGGGGGGGTCTGTGCCGTGTGGTCACTGGTCATGACAACCACCCCAGCAGATCATCCTCTGACTCGCAAGCCGCCACCCCGGCCGGGTCGATCAGGCTGACCCTAGCTAGCGGCTAGTAATGACACCATGTGTCATTGCCCGGCCGCTGATCCTGCCGGCGCGCTCTTTCCGCCTTGCTGCCTTCGCTGCCCTGTTGTCCGCCCCGCCATAACCACATCCCAGCAGGTATCTCGCTACTTCCAGCGCGAACGCCGGACCGTCGTTTAGGGCTGATCCACCCGTGGCGGCGGGGCAGGCGCTTGACGCGGCGCACCTTCCGGTGGCGGGGCTTATGCGCCGCAACGAGCTTTCAGAGCCGTCAGCTGAACCCGTGATGATCGCGAAGGAGTTACCAGAGGCCACCCGAGGGCGGCATCCGCGCGGACGCCCCTCCGGCGATCGCCTCCGGATCGGCCCCGGCCTTGCGGCACAGCATCGCGGCCTGGCGCGCGAGCGGCTCATCGGGATCCTCCTCGGAGAAGCCCTCGGCCAGGCCGTCCCGTCAATCTGACTAGGTATCTCAATGGCGCGATCCCGGTCGCCGCCTGGCCGGAGCTGTACCTGCCCAGGGGAGTCCGCCGGGGCGTGCGTGCCGCCCGGCATAGGGCGAGGTCCCGAGTCTGAAAACATCCGCTCTGCGCGACGGCTCACCGGCGAGGCGGCGGCCCGGACCTGACTGCGTGCTTCAGTCAGGTCCGTCCGTAAGTTCGAAGAACCGGCGTACCCGGGGCGAGCGGCGGGCCAGGATGCGGAGCACGGGCAAGGAGAACGCGACCTGCGAGATGCTCCCGTAGCGGTCGTAGATGGCAGCGTTCAGCTCCATTGCGATGATGACCGCCCGCCCGAGGATGAAAAACCAGCCGAGCGTCACGACCGTCGTGCCGAAGGCTCCGTAGAGCTGGCTGGCGTGATCTAGGCGATCGGGGAGGTAGAGCTCGCTGACTGCGTGCATCACGGTGAGGGTGAGCGCGACGAGCACGCAGCCCGGCAGCAGCGCACCGGGATCCTCGGTAGCCCGGGGGAGGAACATCGAGACGCCCAGCCAGGCGATCGCGTAGATCAGCAGCGCCGGGACAAAAGAGGCGCTCGCCAGGCCAAGGCCGAAGGACTCCCGGACCCTGCCGATGAGAATCGCGATCACGCCTATGGTGCAGACAAGGCCCGCGACAGCGCCCACCGCGCGGAGCCGTGCCCGGTCGCCCGCCGGCAGCCCCCAGGCAGCCGCGCTTGCCGCATACAGCACCCTGCTCAGGGACCGCCCGGCAACAAGGACCCCCCACAGGCCGAGCAGCACCGCGACCCACCGGGTGAGCCCAGGCTGGTGAAAAGCCGCGCTGACCTGCTTCGCCAGGCCTCCGGAGATCCCAGCCGCCCGGTTCGCCGAACGCGCATCGACAATGTCGGAGGCGAAGCCGGCCACCCCGATCGTCAGGAGCAGCAACGGGAGGAAGAAAAGAAAGAGCCGGAACGCGAGCGCACTGCTCATCACCGATCCCGCCGCCCGCCGGTCCCTCCGGAAGGTCCCGAGGACGACATCGACAACGGGAAGGCCCTGGTACCTTGCCAGCCACCGCTGGGCGTTCGTCACACGGACCCGGGTCGCCGCGGCAAATCTCGCGAGGCCCGTATCGTCAGCGGCGTCCCCGGCCGCCTTATCGCCAGTGTCGTCAGGCATCCCGCCGCGATGCGCCCGATCGGGGCTGCCCGGCTTTCGGCGACGCACGGTCATGAACCCAGCTAAGCACCCCTGGCGAACATCGGAGCTTAACCCCGCCTGAACAGACCGTGCGGGTGCTCGCCTGGGACCGGTGCGCCAGGCGGCTGGAGGCCGCTGCTTAAAGCGGCTTGCTTAGGCGGCAGCTTGACGCCTGCGGCGGTCAGAGCGCGGACTACCTCATGGTGCAGAGCGTCACGCGAGACAAGCACGTGGTGCTCGCGGGCGAGCTGGCGCAGCTCGGCCCCGGTGTAGCCGAAGGAGTGCGCTCAGTGCGGGGGCATCTTCTGGCCGGCGTACGGGAATGCGGTCACGTGCTCGGTCGGATGCAGCAAGATCAGGCACCGTCAAACGTCACGGATTGACAGTGCTGACGAGTCACGGATTGAGCCGCGAATACGTGACAAGACCGCCGCGCCAATCCGTGACATCACCACTGACCTCCTCGCCTTCTTCAAACTGGTCCGCGATGATGCCGGCCGGGCGCAGATGATCGCACCTGGCCGTTATTTCTTCGCGACCCCGACCAGCACGTACGCCGGACCTGGCGGCACTACGGGCACGTCTGCCAGCCGCCCCGCCAGTTCTGCGCCTGACACCTGGCTACCTGACAAGCCGTCTACCTGCGGAAACTGCCCACTGGTCGACGATCGCCCAGATCTACGAGGGCACCAACCAGATCCAGCGGATGGTGATGGCCCGGCAGCTCCTCAAGTAGCATCCTGGTTAGCGTCTGCGCAGGTCAGCGACGGCAGGTAACGCCGTCCGCCCGTTCCATTACGGAACGGGCGGGACGCATGGGGTGCTTTCGAGTGGCTCGCCTACAAGGTCAGTCCCCGTCGGCGACCAGCGCGAGTTGAGGGGCCGGGGCGCCCTCAGCGGACTGGGGACGCTGGACGCCCGGCAGCCAGAGGGACAGCAGCACGGCGATGGCGGAGAAGCCGACGGACCACCAGAACGCGATGTGGAACGCGTTGGCCTGCGCTCCGTGGTGCGAGACGATGGCGGCCTCGAGGATGACCGCGAGGACGGCGGTGCCGAACGAGCCGCCAATCTGCTGGGTCGTCCGGGTGAGCACGCTGGAGTGGGGAATCTGCTGCTTGTCCAGGCCGATGTAGCCGGCGACCATCACGGGCATGGTGACGCAGCCAAGGCCGAACCCGCGGATGACCATCCACAGGGCGAGCAGCCACTCGCTGGTGTGCGGCCCGGCGAAAGCGAACGGCACGGTCGAGGCGGCGACGACGGCGAAGCCTATCAGGGCGATGCGGCGCGACCCGTACTTGTCGATCTTGCTCCCGGCGACGGTGCGGGACAAGACGGCGCCGGCGCCCTGCGGTACGAGCATTACGCCGGCGGCCAGGGCGGTGGTGCCGCGCACGTCCTGGTAGTACAGCGGTATCAAGAGCATCGCGCCGTAGAGCGAGAATCCTGAGAAGAACAGCACCGCGCTCGACGAGGCGACGGACCGCTTGGCGAGCAGCCGGACCTCGACGAGGGGCTGGCTCTTGCGCAGGGCGTAGATGGCGAAGGCGGCCAGCAGCGCGGCGCCGATCGCCAGCGGGATGATGACGTCGGGGTGCCCGAACCCGGCGGAGGT
>JBAUAY010000026.1:0-1944 GCA_049676235.1 Streptosporangiaceae bacterium | reverse complement strand
ATAGGCGTTGACCTTGAGAACCGTGGTGCCGGTGATGCGGTCCATCTCCTCAGCTCTGTCCGGTGCGCACGCCGAGCTCGTCGATGCGGTCGAGCATCTCGGCCGGGTCGGCATAGACCCGGTAGGCCCCGGCCCGCTCGAGTTCCTCCCGGCCGTACCCGCCGGACATCAGCCCGACCCCGAGGGCCCCGGCCCGCCGCGCCGCGAGCAGGTCCCACACGCTGTCGCCCACGACCATCGCGTATCGGGGATCCACGCCGAGCTCGGCCGCCGCGGCCAGGAACAGGTCGGGGTCCGGCTTGGCGTGCCGCACCTGGTCGCGGGTGATCATCGGGGTGTCCTCCGGCAGCCCGAGCAGGGCCAGCGCGGGCCGCGCCGTGGCCGCGTACCCGCTGGTCGCGATGGCCCAGCGCACGCCCGCGTCGGTGAGCGTACCGAGCAGCTCACGCGCCCCGGGCAGGGCCGTGACCGAGTCCATCTGCGCGCGGTACTCCGCCGCGTGCGCCTGCTGCAGCCGGTCGATGTCCTGGCTGGACAGCGACCGTCCGGTTTCCCGCAGCAGCGCGGACACGAACAGCCCGCCGCTCATCCCGATGCGCCGGTGGATGCGCCACACGGACAGGTCGATGCCGATCCGCGACAGCGCCGTCCGCCAGGCGATGACGTGCTGGTAGACGCTGTCGATCAGCGTCCCGTCCAGGTCGAACAGGAACGAGGGAACTGGTGATTCGATGTCGCTCGCGGCAGAGGCCATGGCCCAAGTCTGCCGGTACCGACCCCGCGCCGATTCCTTTCCCGGGCACCGGTGGTCTGCATTGTCGAAGGCTTCGCGGACCTGGCGGTGCCGCGAGGCGCGACTTCGTGAAAGGAACCGATGATGCCGAGTAAGCAGTCAGCGGCGGTCAGGAGACGTTGGGAGGCATCCCGGCTGGCCATGGTGCAGCCGGGCTTCGAGGCGCCCGACGACGAATCGTGGGGAGACCTCACGGCCGAACCACGTGGGGTCGATTACCTGGAGACCGAGGCCGGCGGGCTGCCCGCCATGTGGGCGGCGCCGAAACGCGCGAGCCCGGACCGGGTGCTGATGTGCATCCACGGCGGAGGGTTCGTCAGCGGTTCGATCTATACCCACCGCAAGATGTTCGGCCACCTGGCGAAGGCGGCCGGCGCGCGGGCGCTGCTCGTCAGCTACCACCTGCTCCCCCAAGGTGTGTTTCCCGTACCGATGGATGACGTGACGAACGCCTACCGGTGGCTGCTGGACCAGGGGATCAGCGCCGGCCATATCGCGTTCGCGGGTGATTCGGTCGGAGGCTGGCTCGCGGTCACCGTGCAGCTGCGCGCCCGGGAACAGGGACTGCCGCTGCCGGCTGCGGCACTACTGATCTCGCCGTGCGCGGACATGGAGACCACGGGTGAGTCGTATGAAACGAACCGGGACTCCGATCCATTCTTCAAGCCGGAAGTGGTACGCGGGATCATCCGAAGCTTCCTGGGCGAGGGCACCGATGTCCGCGATCCGCGAGCTAACCCGCTCTACGCCGACCTCAGCGGCCTCGGCCCGCTCTACATCCAGGCAGGCGGAGACGAGACACTCGCCGATGACGCTCGCCTGCTGGACTCTCGCGCCAGGAAGGCCGGCGTCGACGCACGCCTTGACATCTTCCCTGACATGCTGCACACATTCCAGATGGCCGCCGGGCGGGCCCCGGAGGCCGACGACGCGATCCGCGAGATGGCCGACTGGGTACGGCCCCGACTAGGGCTGTGAGTTCAGAGACGACCGGAAGGAACACAATGGCGGAGCGCTCAGATGAGTTCGTGCGCAGCACCGAGCCGTTCCGGCGGGAGCTGCTGGCGCACTGCTACCGGATGCTCGGCTCGGCGGACGAGGCCGAAGACGCCGTGCAGGAGACCTACCTGCGGGCCTGGCGGTCATACGGC
>JBAUAY010000025.1:0-11806 GCA_049676235.1 Streptosporangiaceae bacterium | reverse complement strand
CGCCTCAACGGAGCTTAACTAGCGCGCCCGCCACGCGGCCCGCCGGTGTCCGTCCCGGCGGCGATGTCGCGCGGCTTTGCACGGTCCCGGTTAGCCGGCCTCGTTCGGCCAAATGTCGGCGCGGCCGCGCGGTACGTCGTCGTGCGGCCCGTGCGGGTGTGGCCTTGCGCGGCCCGGTGTGTCCTCCCGCGGCCCGGTGTGCCCTCGCGCGGCCCGTGCGGACCGGTCCCTTGGGTCCTGCGTGCACGTCCGCGGCCCGCCTTTGACACCGCCTGGGGCGGGGCGGATGTCACCTGAACCTCAGCGAAACCCGGGTTTGTCCCGGACCAACATATTGCCCATGGTATACAGAGAAAGATATATCGGGATTTAGCGGCACAAATCTTTACGAAGCGGGCAGGGCAAACGTTTGCAAACTAGCCCTTTGTTGATCTTAGGGTTATTGTTTCCGCTGAGGCTGCATTGGCAATTGAGAGTCGTGCGATGCCGTCAATGAGTGCCCCCGGTCGGAGTCGAACCGACACTGGGGACCCTTTTAGGGGGCCGGCCTCTGCCCTTGGGCTACGGGGGCGGATTCATAATACCGTCCGTGCAATTGCCGAACCGAGGAGCAGCGAAGACCTCCGGCAATTTTTCGCCCACCACACGCCACCGTTTCTTGCATGAAAATGCAGAGCGTAATAATTACAAGATCGACACTAGCGTTAAGTAGCCGGCCTTTCGGTTTCCGGGTACGCGTAGGCACGAGCGAGGGTGAAAATAGCGTCTAGCATTGCCGGGGTGACGCGGCCGGTGAACGTGTTCTGCTGACTTGGGTGGTAACAGCCGATGAGCATCGCTTCGCCCGATGCCTGCGGGTTCTTCAGCCGCACCTCGGCACCGTGCCCAAACCCCGGACGCGGCCGCGGGAGGGCGAATCCGCACTGGCCGAGCACCGGCCATATCGCCTGCCAGGCAAATCCACCCAGGCAAACGATAACCCGCAGTTCAGCGGCTACTAGACGGAGTTCGGCGACGAGCCATGGCGCGCAGGTATCCCGTTCTGCGGGCTCTGGCTTATTTTCTGGCGGAGCACAGCGGACCGCTGCCACCATCCGGGCGTCCACTAGGCGCTGGCCGTCGCCCAGCGCGACGCTGGTCGGCTTTTCCGCCCAGCCGCACCGGTATAGCGACGCGAAAAGAAAATCTCCGCTGCGGTCACCGGTGAAGATCCGGCCGGTACGATTCCCCCCGTGTGCCGCGGGCGCAAGGCCGACGATCAGCAATCGCGGCCGCGCCGATCCCCAGCCGGGAATGGGGCGGCCCCAGTAGCGTTCGTCACGGAACGAGCGACGGCGGACAACCGCTATCTCCTCGCGCCAGGTAACCAGACGCGGGCAAGCGCGGCATACCGACTGACGCGCAACAAGTTCGCCGAGCGTGACCGCCCCGTCAGCTAGGTCTGCCACTTCCGCCGCATTGCCCGCTACCGGCGTATCCGGCCCAGCGGGATCGTAAGGCCAGTCGCCCGGCGGGACCAGCGGGCTCGTAGGGCCCTCTCCGGCGGCCACCGTAGGCTCAGCCGCGCGAGTCCCCGGCCAGCGACCAGGCCATCCCGTCCAGGATGTCGTGCTCGCTCACCAGGACCTCGCCGAAGCCGAACCGTTCCATAAGCCGGTCGAGCACGAGCGCGCCGCCGCCGATCACGTCGACCCGCCCCGGATGCATCACACCGATGGCAGCCCGGGCGGCCCTGGTCTGGACCAGCAGGCCGCGGGTCACGGCGTGCACGTCGCCCGCGGACACGCGCGCGTGGTGGATCCGGGCAGCGTCATAGGCGGGCAGCCCCATCGCGATGGCCGCGACCGTGGTGACCGAGCCCGCCAGCCCGATCAGCGTCCTGGCCCGCCGCACCGGGACCGTGGCGGCCACCGTGTCCAGGGCCGCGTCGATGTCGGAGATGGCCGCTGCCACCTCCTGGCCGGTTGGCGGGTCACCGTGCAGATGCCGCTCGGTCATCCTGACGCAGCCGACGTTGACCGAGATGGCCCAGGGGAGCTTGGGCGGGCGGGAAGGATCGTCCCCCCGGGGCGGCACATCGCCGAGCACGAATTCGGTCGAGCCGCCGCCGATGTCCGTGACCAGGAAGGGTCCGCGGTCAGGTCCGGCGGCGAGTTCCGCGGTCGCCCCGGTGAAGGACAGCACCGCCTCCTCGGCTCCGGTGAGCACCTCAGGCGCGACGCCAAGCACCTCCTTGACCAGGCGGACGAACTCGGCCGCGTTATCGGCGTCCCTGGTGGCACTCGTCGCTACCATACGCACCGCCTGCGCACCTGAACTGGCGATGATGCCCGCGTAGTCGCGCAGCGCGGCGATGGTCCGCGCGAGAGCCTCAGGCGCTAGCCGCCCGGTCTTGTCCACCCCCTGCCCGAGCCGGACGATCTCCATCCGGCGGGCTACGTCAGTCAGTTCGGCGCGACCGGGATCTACGTCTGCCAGCAGCAGCCGCAGCGAGTTGGTCCCGCAGTCCACGACGGCTACCCGGCGAGTCATCGGGCGTCCCCGGGGACGCACGGCCCTGGCCGCCACCATTCCCCCAGGGCGTCAAGCGCCTCCCGGCCGAACGGGTTCACGCCGCCTGCGGCGAGTTCGTGAGCGACCAGCGCATGCAGGCACTTTACTCGTTCGGGCATTCCCCCGGCCGACTGAGTACCGGGGGGCAGCGGCTCGACTCCCGCGGTTCGGGCGGCTGTTTCCCGGCGCGCGAGGTAATCGCGGTGCGCAGATTCGTAGCGGCGCCGCAACGCGTCGTCGGTCAGCCTCGCGGTCATGTCCCGCATCATCCCGGCGGCCTCCAGCTTGCTGACGGCCGCGACCGCCCGCGGGCAGGTCAGATAGTAGAGCGTGGGAAACGGGCTGCCATCGGGCAGCCTAGGCGCCGTCTGGATGACATCGGGAAGCCCGCATGGGCAGCGGTGCGCCACGGCGAGCAGCCCTCGTGGCGGGCGGCCGAGTTGAACGGCGACGACCGCCTCATCCCGCGCTGCTGTCACTTCCCCGGACTCTTCGAGGTCCCCGGGTTGGCGTCCGCCTGCTGGACTGATTGCCATAGCTTGTCGTACCAGGGCGCTGGCCCCCGCCGGGCCGCCTGGGCGGTGCTGATCAGCGACTGACCGCCCTCGACGATATAGCACTGCGTGCCGGGAAAGCACATGTCAAGCTCCTGTCGGGCCAACTGCTCGATGTAGGCCGGGCTGGCGAGCTTGGCTTGCTGTGCTTCCAGGCTCTTCACCTGAGCCAGCATGACCTGCTGTTGTGCTACCAGCGAATCGATCTGCCGGCGCTGAGTCACGTACTCACGAACCGGGTACGCGAGGCTCAGCGCGATCGCGCAGATCACCACCGCAAGCACCGCAGCCCGCCCGGTCAGCCGGGTGGTCCGGGGAGCTGCGGCGGGCGGCGACATTAGCCGTTGCTAGTCCGCGCCGCGAAACGAGGGTAAGCACCCGCCCCCGCGTAGGTCGCCGCATCGCCGAGCAGTTCTTCGATCCTGAGCAACTGGTTGTACTTCGCGACGCGCTCACCTCGAGCAGGTGCGCCGGTCTTGATCTGGCCGCAGTTGGTGGCGACCGCCAGATCGGAGATGGTGGTGTCGTCGGTCTCGCCGGAACGGTGGCTGATCACACAGCTGAGCCCGGCACGATGGGCCAGGCTCACCGCCTCCAGGGTCTCGGTCAACGAGCCGATCTGATTCAGCTTGACGAGCAGCGAGTTCGCCGAGCGCTCGGCGATGCCGCGGCGGATCCGTTCCGGGTTGGTGACGAACAGGTCATCGCCGACCACCTGGATGCGCTCCCCGATGCTGGCCGTAAGCTCCTGCCAGCCCGGCCAGTCTTCTTCGGCCAGCGGGTCCTCGAGTGACACGAGGGGATAGGCATCGAGCCACTCTGCGTAGATAGCCGCCATCTCCGTCGAGGTCTGCGGCTTCCCCTCGAAGTTGTACACGCCGTCGGCGTAGAACTCCGATGCGGCTGCGTCGATCGCCAGCGCGACGTCCTGGCCCGGAGTGAACCCAGCCTTGCCGATCGCCTCGACGATCAGGTCCAGCGCCGCCCGGTTGTGCTCAAGGTCCGGGGCGAAGCCGCCCTCATCGCCGACGCCGGTGGACAGGCCGCGCTGCTTGACCACCGACTTCAGCGCGTGGTAAACCTCGGCCCCCCAACGCAGCGCGTCGGTGAAGGTCGGCGCGCCGATCGGGGTGATCATGAACTCCTGGATGTCAACATTGTTGTCCGCGTGCGCGCCGCCGTTCAGGATGTTCATCATCGGAACGGGCAGCACATGCGCATTCGGGCCGCCGAGGTAGCGGAACAGAGGAAGGCCGCCGGAGTCCGCAGCCGCCCGGGCCACAGCCATGCTGACGCCCACGATGGCGTTCGCGCCGAGCCTCGACTTGTCCGGCGTCCGGTCAAGGTCAATCATGGCTTGGTCGACTAGGCGCTGGTCATCGGCCTCATGTCCGAGCAGCTCCGGCTGGATCTCATCGATGATCCCCTGAACCGCCCGGGTCACCCCTTTGCCGCCGTATTCCGAGCCGCCGTCCCTGAGCTCGACGGCCTCGAACGCGCCCGTGGAGGCACCGCTCGGTACTCCCGCGCGCCCCACGGTCCCGTCGTCCAGCGCTACTTCGACCTCGAGAGTCGGGTTACCCCGGGAATCCAGGATCTGCCTGGCATGGATCGCTTCAATGGAGGCCACCGCCGACTCCTTGCCTCTGCTCGTGTCCCTCGTCGGTGCGGGCTCAACGCATGCTCGCCCATAGTGAGCCTAGTGGAGCAGCGGTACTCCGGCGTGCGGCCACGCCGTTAGGGCGCACGTCAGCTTGGTTGGCAATGATCGGCACGCCGAGGAGGCGGGTCTGCGCCGCAGTAGTCCGCATCACCCGGCCACCCATAAGATCAATACCGTGGGGAATCCGACAAGACGGCGATTTCAGACTGTCCTGGTAGCTACCGTCTTGACCGCGGTGGCCGGACTGGTCGCCGCTTGCGACGGGGGCACACTGGCCCAGCCTCAGACCCATTACGTGACGGCGTCGCCCACCTCTGTCCCGACACCACCGCCGGTCGGACCCCACCGCGGCGTGAACCTCAACGTGCTCGTGGTGACCGACGGAACGCCGCCGGTCGAGGCCATCCGCCAGCAGCTGACCACCGAGGGCATACCGATCACCGTCATCAGCCTCCACGACTCATCCCGGAAGGCCATCACCAGGGCGTTCCTCGCCCGGACCCTTCCTGACGGCGGAAGCGGCGGCAATTTCGAGGGCGTCGTCCTGCCCAGCCCGGCCCCCGCTGGCCTGCGCGCGGACGAGGAAGACGCGCTGGCGTGGTATGAGCGCACGTTTAGCGTGCGCCAGGTGGACGCCTACTCGCCGCCGATGCCCGACATCGGGATGAACGCTCCAGTTTACAGCGGGCTGCTCAGCGGCGCCCTGAGCGTGACCAAGGCCGGTGCCAGCGCCGGGTTCGGTTACCTCAACGGGTCGTTTCCGTTCAGTGGAGGGCCGGCCGGCGCCGCGCCGTTCGGCTACCTCGCCGACCCCGTGCCAGGCGGTGGTGCCACACCCCTGCTCAACGCGGCGATACCAGGTTCGTCCGGCCGCTCCACCCTGGTGTGGGAATACGACGCGGGGGATCGCCAGCAACTCGGAATCGGCTTCGGCTACAGCTTTTTCCAGGCGCAGTTCCACTACCTAGCGCACGGCATCGTGTCCTGGGTCACCCGTGGCGTGAACCTCGGCAACTGGCGCAACTATCTCGACATCGCCTACGACGACATGTTCCTCGGCGACTCGCAATGGAGCATCGCCGGTAAGTGCACGCCCGGCGTCACCCCCTGCCCGTCCGGCACGCCGATGACCGCTACGATCCGGATGACTCCGGCCGACGTCACTAGGCTCGTGCAATGGGAAAAGCAGCACCATTTCACCGTTGAGTTCCTGTACAACGGCGGGGCCTCCGCCCGATTCGAGACCCACGGGGTCGACCTGCTGCTGCAGGCGACCCGGCCGGTAGCTCATGACTTCTACTGGGTCAATCACACGTTCACTCACGCGTACTTCGGCTGTAAGCAGGACTTCAGCGTGGTGCCGTGGAAGTGCGCGACGTCCGGCGGGCAAATCGTGTGGGCGGCCGGCCCGAGCCTCATCAACAGCCAGATTCTGGATAACTTCGCCTGGGCCAAGCAGAATGGGATCCCGTACGAGCCCGGCGCGGTGGCCAGCGGTGAGTACTCCGGACTGCCGATGCTGCCTCAGCAGCCGGTAGACAATCCCTACCTGGACGCGGCCATGGGTCCTGACGGCATCCAGTGGATCGCCATGGACGCCTCGCGCGAACCTAACATGCGTTATGTCGGCGCGGCTCTCAGCGTGCCCAGGCACCCCATTGACGTGGGGGAAGACGTTGACACTGTGGCCGAAGAGGTCAGCGAGTTCAACTGGTACAACACCTCGAAGACCGACGGCGGCAGCGGAATCTGCCAGAGCAGCAAGACCACAGCCTGCCTCAAGCCGCTGAGCCTGAAGACCGGGTGGACTTCATTCATCGTGCCAGGGCAGGTCAAGATCGTCTTCGACGCGCTCCTGGACAACGACCCCCGGCCATTCTTCATGCACCAGTCCAACCTGGCGGGCGACGGACTGGGTTACCCGGTGATGGATAGCATCCTTTCCGCTTACCGTGCCGTCTACGGTGCCAGCGCCCCGATTGCCAACCTGCCGATGTCGGGGGACGGGGTTGTCCTGCACAACCAGCAGCTATGGGCTACGGCTCTGCGCGAGGGTCTCGTTACCGCCTGGGTGCAGGGCCACACGGTTACCATCTCCGGCCCGCCCGGCACGACGGTCCCGGTCACGGTTCCTGCGGGAACGACGGTGGGATCGGGCGGACCGGCCTTCGGCAGCCAGTACGCAAACGAACGGTCGGAATACGCGACGCTCGGCTCGAAGCCGCTCAAGCTCGTCCTCAGCTCGGCTCCGTTCAGCGGGTAACCGGGGAGCATCCCGGGCCGACACCAGCGCCCATGGCGAACGGATCACGGTCAATGACCTGGCCTCGGTCCACGTATGCCGCTTCCAGGGCATCTCGCAGCGCTCGCTCCCCGAACCGTTCGCCCAGCCTGGCCCGGGCAGTGACGGCCATACGCGCGGCGACGGCGGGCCGGTCAATCAGGTAGCGCACTGCGTCCGCCAGAAGGTCAGGGCGCTGCGGCGGCACCAGGAGCCCGGTCTCGCCGGGAACCACCACGTCGGCCACGCTATTTACGGCGGTGGCCACTACGGGGATGCCGCACACCATGGCCTCCACTATCGCCGTGGGCAATCCTTCGTAACGGCTCGGCAGCGCGAACACGTCGAACGCCGGAAGGATCTCTGGCACGTCCGCTCGTTCCCCGGCTAGTACCACGGGAGCGGCCGGCTGCATCCTGGCCAGGCGGCTGACCCGGGCGGCCAGCTCGCCTCCACCGACCCAGACGCCGATAACCCCTGCCCCGCCAAGCTGGCGCATGGCGGCGAGGAAATCCTCGGGCGCCTTCTGATACGTGAGCCGACCGACCGCGCCTACCACCGTGGCGTCGGCGGGAAGGCCCAACGCGCGGCGCGCGCGGTTCCTGGCTTCCGGCGCGCGGGCGGGAAGGCCCGCTCCCACTGCGCTGTCCACCGCGACGCCGATGGTCCGCACCCGGTCCGGGGCCACCAGGCCCCGCCGGACCGCCTCGACCGCCACTCCGGTCCCGACGCACAACGCCACGTCCGTGATGCGGCCCAGTCGGCGCTCGATCGCGACGTACGCACCGCGACGGCCGCGGGACTGAAACTCGTGGAACGGGAAGCCGTGATACGTATGGACGAGTCGCGGCACCGAGGCGCGGCTGGCGGCGAGGCGTCCGACGGCACCCGCCTTAGAGGTGTGCGTATGGACCACGTCAAACCGGCCCTGGCGGAGCAGGGCGCCGAGTGCGCGCAGCGCCCGCAGATCATGGCGTGGGTCGATGGGGGTGCGCAACGCTGGCTCGATGATCACCTCCAGGCCAGCCGCGGCTGCCTGATCAAGCAGGTGGTTGCCGCTGCCGGTGATGATCGTCGCCTGGAACTCATCATGATCGAGTGCCTTGGCCCCACGAAGCGCAAGCACACCTGCGCCGCCCTCCAGTCGGGTGATGAGGGTAGCTACCCGCAGCGGCCGGGCGGTCATCGGCCGGCGCAACCCGCCGAAGCCGCGGCGGCCTCGCGCGACCAGTAGCTCGGCAACACGTCGTAGGGATTGTCACCCGAGGCATCGGTCACGTAGACATGCCCGGCCCGGCGGTTCGCGGCCAGCTGGAGGACGTTGCCGAGAACCGCGGCGGGAGCCGCGTAGATCGTGTGCGCGAACTTTGACGGTGGGTACCCGCTGACCCATCCCGGTACCTGGAGGCTTACGTACTGAGAGTAGGTGCCCTCAAAAACCATCACCACGTCACCGATGGACATGTAGTCCTGGTCCGGGTAATCGCCGGGGTTGAGCCAGACCGAAGATCCGGCGTCAAAGTGATGAATGTAATCGACCAGCTGCTGATAATAGGCCACCTGCGGCTGAAGTCCGGAGACCCGGTCGAGGAAGATGCTGGTCACTCCGTACCATGCCCGGTAATTCCGTACCTCGGCTTCTACCTGCGCAGCCGGCCGCTGACCGTCGACGGTAGAAATGTAGCCCAGGACGGTTATGTTCCTGGCCCTCGCCTGGCGCACCACCGCCTGGAAATGCGCGACCGGGCCGTCGCCCGCGCCTACACCTGAGATATCCAGGATCATGTTGCTGGGTGCCGGCTTGCTGTCCGCGGCCTGCGCCCAGGTAGCTGACGGGTAGAAGTAGGCGGGAACCGCCAGTTGCTGGCAGATCTGGGCGGGGGCGGACGGGCTCTGGAGGGTGGCGGACGGGCTCTGGGCGGTGGCGGACGGGCTCTGGGCGGGAGGGCCGCCCGATGAGCAGGCAGCCACGGCAGCCGCGACGACGACCAGCCAGGCGGGCCACGACCAGGCGCGACCGCGACTCCTACTAGATCCAGTTGACCTCGGCATCTCATTTCCGGCTATCAATAGGCAGGCGATCATACGGGTTGGCCCCGCCGCGCTCAGTGATGTAAACAGATGCCGCACGACGCTGTACGGCAAGCTGGGCAGCCTCGCCGAATCTCTCGGGCGGCACCGAGTACACCACGTGATAAAACTTCTCGGCTGGCCACGTTGCCGTCCAGCGCGGCACTGTGAGGCGCCGGTAAGCGGGCCACGGTCCCTCAAAGGTGCCCAGCAGGTCCGCGTGCCTGGCGTAAGCCTCGTCGGGGTACGCGCCGTGGTTGAAGAAAACGACCCCGGCCCCCTCTTTGCGGATCCGCGCTGACAGCGCACCGTAATACGGCACGTCGGCGACGGCGGCGGAGACACGGTCCAGGCATACGCCGCTCACTTCATACCAGTCCAGATAGCAGCCGAGTTCGGCCATGATCTGCGCAGCGGGACGGTTGCCGTAGTTGGTGTCCAGGTAGCCGATGACCGGAATCCCGGCCGCGCGAAGGCGTTCTGCGACTTCCTTGAACGGTGCTTCTGGCCCGCTGCCCGGCCCGTTGTGAATGTTCAGGATCACCAGTCTGACCCGCTCGGCATGCTCGCCCAGCCATTCCCAGTCGCCGGGATGAACGGCCGGGTGAATGTAAGCAGGCACGACCAGCCGTGGTGGCGGCGGAGCCTGGGGTGTGCCGTCATTCTCCGTTGGCGTCACAGCTCGCCTCCCACAGGTCGGACACGGACACCTTCAGGTCGCGGGATGGTTGCCAACCTAGGTCCTGGCGCGCACGGGTGATGTCGGCCTGCATCCACGGCAAGGCCGCCGAGCGCACTGAACCCTGCGCGTCCTCATGCACGGCAGCTTTATAACCGCTGATCGCGATTAGCTTCTCGACCAGGGTGCGGGAGGCCACACCCCGGCCGCTGCCGATGTTGATGATCGAATGCGGCAGGGCCGGCGCACCGGCCGCGGCAAGTACCGCGTCGGCGACGTCTCTCGCGTCGACGAAGTCACGCACCGCGTCCAGTGGGCCAAGCCGGATGTCAGTGCCCTGGTCCATCGCCTGGCGCAACTGCACCGCCGCGCGTCCTGGCAGGCCATCCTCCGGGGCTCGCGCTCCGACCACGTTGAACACGCGCAGCACCACGGCGTCTAGGCCGGCCACCCGGGCCAGTTCGACGAGCCTGGTCCCGGCCAGCTTGGTGACGCCGTAGACGCTGGTCGGCTGCGGCAAGGCCGACTCTGCGACCGGAACGCCCGGCTCGGTGCGTCCGTATTCGGCGGCTGAGCCGATGTGCACGAGCCGGGCCGGCACTCGTGCCTGGATCATCGCCGTGACCAGTGCGTAGACGGCCGTTACGTTAGCCGCGGCCAGTACCTCAGTGGCGCCTGTGGTCGCCCCGGCGCAGTTGATGACCACCTCTGGAACGATCGAGGCGATCACCTCGGCGATCCGGCCTGGGCCGTCTGCCGCCAAGTCGAGCCGGTGGTGCGACGCCGACGCTACGGACCGGCCCGCCGTCACTACTACGTGACCCGAGGAGCTGGCCTCGCGCAACAGATGACCGCCGAGAAAGCTAGTGCCGCCGATGATCAGGGCGCGCATGAGAACTCCCACCGTAGTGGCAGGCCTTCGATGATGGGATACATGGCCTCTTGGCTCACTGGTGATACTCGTTGGTCTTGAAGCGGGCCAGGTTCGCCGGCTCGAGGAACCAGTCGATGGTCTGCAGCAGTCCCTCGTTCCTGGTCAGGCGAGGCCGCCAGCTGGTGCGCTCGCGGAGCTTGGTCGCGTCACAGACGAGCCGCATGACTTCGGATTCCTTCGGGCGCAGCCGCTGAGGGTCTTCCGTGATGTCCGCTTGGACGCCCATCAGCGTCGCAATGTCCTCCGCGAGCTTTCCGATGGCGATGTCGTCGCCTGGCCCGCAGTTGAACACCTCGCCAAGCACCGCCGAGGCCGGGGCCTCGCCAAGTTCGATGAACGCCGCAACGGTGTCGGTGACATAGGAGAAATCCCTGGTCGGATCCAGCGCGCCGAGCATGAGCTGGCGTGCGCCGGTGGCCAGCTGCGTGATGATCTGCGGGATGACGGCGCGGGTGGACTGCCGCGGACCGAACGTGTTGAACGGCCGCAGCGTCACCGCGGGCACCCCGAAGCTCAGGTGGTACGACTCGACCAGCTTATCGGCGGCGATCTTGGAGGCGGCGTACGGTGACTGGGCCTGCAGCGGATGCGACTCGCTGATCGGCACCGTCCGCGCGGTGCCGTAGGTCTCGCTGGTGGAAGTGTGCACCATCCTCGGTGTGCGGCAGGCGCGTACGGCCTCTAGGACGTGCATGGTGCCGATGGAGTTATTGTCCACGAAAGACCGGGGCGCGCTGTAAGAGTACGGTACCGACCCGATCGCGGCCAGGTGATAGACGATCTCCGCGCCCTCCACGAGCTCACGTGCCGACGCGGGATCCCGCACGTCGCCGAACACCACGTCCACGTGGTCCATGACGTCCCGGTCGAGGGTGTCTAGCCAGGCGCATGAGCTCCACATGTTGTAGAGCACCATGGCCCGGACCCGGCATCCGCGTTGTACTAGTGCCTCCACCAAGTGGGATCCGATGAATCCCTCGGCCCCGGTGACGGCTACGACATCCGTCATGATCGAATCCTTCCGTTAAGTTTCGGGCGCTGGTTTTGTGCGCGAGTTGGAATGGTCCTGGCG
>JBAUAY010000024.1:0-3579 GCA_049676235.1 Streptosporangiaceae bacterium | reverse complement strand
AGATCATCGACCGCGCCGCCGGGGAAGCCAGCTCCGCGGCCCAGCTCATCGAGCGGTACATAGATCTCGGTCGCGAGGGCATGGTAGTCAGCAACTACGGCCGGGGCTGCGGCGTTGCGCCGCTGGTCACCGAAGGCGCAGCGCAAGAATCGGCCGAGCTGAGCGAAACCAGCCGCCGCGCATTCTCCGAGATGACCGACCGGCTTGTCTTCCACTTCGTCGCTTTCGGCGTGGACCGGGCCGCGGCGCGCGTGCTTGCTGATGCCGTGATCGCCGGCGTGGAAGGCGCCATGATCACCTCCCGCGCCCTCCGCAGCCCTGCCCCGTACGATTCGGTGCGCGCCGTCCTGGTGAGCCACGCAGCGATCGTGTCCCCGAAGACGGCCAGCCGTAGGAGGAGCTAGCTCCTGTTCGTGGCTGATGTTGCCGACGCCTGTGCTCACCAAGTAGGTATGTCGCACGGCATAATAACGCACATCGACAGGCGCACGATGACCTTTGCAAATCTGTCGTACGCTTGTGTTTAGTGCTAAACACTTGAAATGGTTAGTCGCTAAACTATACTGGTGACGGCTAGGGAGGTTATCAGGCTCATCGAGCGCAATGGAGGGATTCTGCTGCGCCAGCGCGGTTCCCACCGCCAGTACGAGGCCCGGGTAATCCTGGCCGATGGCACCGAGGTAACTGCCCGTACCACCGTCGCTCAGCACGCCGGCGACGTGCGGCCCGGCACTTTGCGAGCGATCGAGCGCGACCTGGAGCCGGTGTTCGGGAAGGGATGGCTGAAGAGGCGATGACATATCACGT
Source organism: Streptosporangiaceae bacterium (assembly GCA_049676235.1). Classification (GTDB taxonomy): domain Bacteria; phylum Actinomycetota; class Actinomycetes; order Streptosporangiales; family Streptosporangiaceae; genus Palsa-504. The sequence continues at coordinate 2,772 of JBAUAY010000024.1, read as the reverse complement.
CGTGGTGACCCGTGACGGCGACGGGTGGATGGCCGACGTACCCGCGCTGCCCGGCACGCACACCTGGGCCAAGACCCTGCGGGCCCTCGACCGCAACGTCCGCGAGGTCATCGGCATGGTCGAGGATCTTCCGCGCAGCGCTGAGGCAGCCCTGGACTTGGAGATGGACTACCACACCGGCGACTCGATGCTTGACGAGCGGGCCGGCAGGCTGCGCGCCCGCCGCCGCGAGCAGCAGCGCGCCGCCGCTGAGATCGCCAGCGACACCTCCGAGCTCCTGCGCCGCTTCGCCGCCCAGCTTTCGGTCGGCGATGCCGCCGTGCTGCTGGGCGTTTCGAAGGGAAGGATCAGCCAGCTGCGAGGCGGGCCGGCAGGACAGTCCACCTCTGCCGCGCGCCGAACCGGCACGGATGGATAGGCCTACGTGCGCGGCCGCCCCGCCGAAGATCCGTATCTCCCCAGCGTAGCGACGCCACGGATTCTGGGGGAAACTCCCAAGTATGTACAGCGGCGCAGACCGGCCAGCCGGAAAGGGAGTCCACGATGACGACAACTGAGGACACCCCGGCGACCACCAGCCCCGAGGACACCAGCACATCACCGCGGCATCCGCTGGACCCGCTGACCGGCGCCGAGATCGAGGCCGCCACCAGCATCCTCAAGCGCGACCGCGACCTGGCCGACAGCGCGCGCTTCGTCTACGTCACGCTGCGCGAACCCGCCAAAGAAACGGTCCTCAACCACCAGCCAGGCCAGATACCAGACCGCGAGGCCGACATCGTCCTGCGCGAACGCGCCGAACGCAAGACCTACGAGGCCACGGTCTCGATCACCGCCGGGCAGGTGCGCCACTGGGCCGAACTACCCAACGTCCAGCCCCCGGTCATGCTCGAGGAGTTCCTGGCCACCGAAGAGGCGGTCCGGAAAGATCCCCGCTGGCAGCAGGCGATGCGCCGGCGCGGCGTCACCGACTTCGACATGGTGATGATCGACCCGTGGTCGGTCGGGTACAACGGTCCCGAGGACAGTGCGGACCAGGGCCGGTTCCTCCGGCCCCTGACCTGGGTGCGGCAAGGGGATCCCGACGACAACGGCTACGCCCGCCCGGTGGAAGGCCTGGTCGTGCGGTTCGACCTGGACCGCATGGAAGTCGTGGACATCGAGGACCACGGCGTGGTCCCGCTCCCGCCCGCCAGCGGCAACTACACCGCCGAGGCCATCCGCGACCCTGCTAACGTCCCGCACTTCGATGACGGGCCGCGTCAGGACCTCAAGCCAGTCAGCATCACCCAGCCAGAAGGCACCAGCTTCACCGTCGACGGACACGAGGTGCGCTGGCAGAAGTGGCGATTCCAGGTCGGCTTCACCCCGCGCGAAGGGCTGGTGCTGCACCTGCTGCGGTACGAGGACCGGGGCACCCTCCGGCCGGTCATCTACCGCGCCTCGCTGGCGGAGATGTTCATCCCCTACGGTGACCCGAGCCCCTCGCATTACCGCAAGAACGTCTTCGACATGGGCGAATACGGCATCGGGGTGCTGGCCAACAGCCTGGAGCTTGGCTGCGACTGCCTGGGCGAGATCCGCTACTTCGACGCCTGGCTGAACGACAACGACGGCCACGCCCAGGTCCTCAAGAACGCCATCTGCCTGCACGAGGAAGACCACGGGATCAGCTGGAAGCATATGGACTGGCGGACCGGGAAGACCGAGGTGCGGCGCTCCCGGCGGCTGGTCATCTCGATGATCGCCACCGTCGGCAACTACGAGTACGGCTACTTCTGGTACCTCTACCAGGACGGCACGATCGAGTACGAGGTCAAGCTGACCGGCGTGATCTCCAACGGCGCGCTGCCGCCGGGGCAGCGCCCGGCCCACGGCACGCTGGTCGCGCCGCAACTCTACGGGCCGCACCACCAGCACATCTTCTGCGTGCGGCTGGACATGATGGTGGACGGCCCGGGCAACACCGTGGTCGAATGCGACTCGGTGGCGCTGTCGCCCGGCCCGGACAACCCGCTCGGCAACGCGTGGGTGGTACGGCAGACCCCGCTGGCCAGGGAATCGGAGGCGCAGCGGCTGGCCGACGGACGGACCGCTCGCTACTGGCGGATCACCAACCCCAATAGGCCGAACGGCCTGGGTGAACCGGTGGCCTACAGGCTCGTGCCCCAGGGGGACAGCGTGCTGCCGTTCAACCAGCCGGACAGCCACGCGATCCGGCGGGCCCAGTTCGCCACCAAACACCTGTGGGTCACCGCGTACCACCCTGACCAGCGCTTCCCGGCCGGCGACTACCCGAACCAGCACCCCGGCGGAGACGGGCTGCCCGCGTGGACCGCCGCCGACCGCCCGCTGGAGAACACCGACCTCGTGCTGTGGCACACGTTCACCGCGCACCACGTGGTCCGGCCGGAGGACTGGCCGGTGATGCCGGTCACCACCGTCGGGTTCAAGCTCCGGGCCGACGGCTTCTTCGACGGCAATCCCGCTCTCGACCTGCCGCCCGGCGAGCACTGCGACCACGAGACATAGCGACGCCGAAGTTCAGGTCACTTCGACGAGGCCGGTGACGGCCTCGGCCGCAGTGCCCTGATCTGGCGCAATGGGGTAGAACGCCGTGTCAGTGGTCGTGTCAGGGGCGTGACAGGGGCGTGACAGGGGCGGTGCCGATAGTGGTCGCATGAGAACTTCAGCGATCGCAGTCTCAGGACTGCAGAAGGCATACGAGGACAAGATCGTGCTCGATGGCATCGATCTCGATGTTCCTGCGGG
>JBAUAY010000023.1:0-17570 GCA_049676235.1 Streptosporangiaceae bacterium | reverse complement strand
CCCCTGACCCCCGACACCGACCCGGCCCTGCCCGCCACCGGCTAACAAGCCCCACCGAGATAGCCGACGCCGCTCCGCGCCGCCGGCCGCTGCCGCCTGCCCACCAAAGGCTCTATTTTCGGACCAGTACGGTGTCGCCTGAAAGTGCAGTGTCGCCGCCTGGCCTTGAGATCCAGCCGGCTCGATGTTCCATCGTGCCGCCCAGAGCCGGCTGAATGTTCCATCGTGCCGACAGGCCGCGGCCGGTGGTACCCCAGACTGGGCTGGTGCGCCGCGCCTCGGTGCGGCGTGTTCCCGGAGCCCGCAGTAACATGCGCGCTCGGGGCCTAGGGAGGTGAGGCTGGTGCGCGCCATCGTGCATGCGCTATCCATTACCGGGTCGATGACGTGGGCGATCACCTGGGCGCTGATCCTGGGGTTCGGGCTGTCGGCGGTAGTCCAGGCCGTGGTCAGGAAACCCACCATCGTGCGGCTTCTCGGCGACGACCGGCCGCGGACGCTGGCGCTGGCCACGGGTTTCGGGGCCGCGTCCTCGTCGTGCTCGTACGCCGCGGTGGCGTTGGCCCGGTCGCTGTTCCGCAAGGGGGCCAGCTTCACGGCGGCAATGGCGTTCGAGATCGCCTCCACCAACCTGGTGATCGAGCTCGGGGTGATCCTGGCCCTGCTGATGGGCTGGCAGTTCACCCTGGCCGAGTTCGTCGGCGGGCCGGTGATGATCGTGCTGCTCGCGGTGCTGTTCCGGCTGCTGCTGCGGGAACGTCTGCTGCGTGAGGCCCGGGAGCAGGCCGACCGCGGTATCGCCGGCTCGATGGAGGGCCACGCCGCCATGGACATGTCCGTGCAGGGACCAGGCTCTTTCGTAAGCCGGCTGTTCTCCGGTGCGGGCTATACCTCCGTCGCGCACGTATTCGTGATGGAGTGGGCTGCGATCATCCGCGATCTGGTCATCGGCTTGCTCATCGCCGGGGCGATCGCCGCCTGGGTTCCCGACAGCTTCTGGCAGTCCTTCTTCATCACCAGCCATCCACTGGCCGCGAAGGTGTGGGGACCGCTCATCGGACCCGTCGTGGCCATCATCTCGTTCGTCTGCTCGATCGGGAACGTGCCGCTCGCCGTCGTGCTGTGGAAGGGCGGCATCAGCTTCGGCGGCGTGGTGGCCTTCATCTTCGCCGACCTGATCATCGCGCCGATCCTGAACATCTACCGGAAGTACTACGGACCCAGGATGGCCTTGTTCCTGCTCGGAACGTTCTACGTGACGATGGTCACGGCGGGGTACGTGGTCGAGATCGTCTTCGGCGGTCTCGGCCTGATCCCGAGCCCGGCCCAGGCGAAGATCCCCGACCAGGGTGTGTCCTGGGACTACACCACCTGGCTGAACATCGTGTTCCTGGTCCTCGCCGCCGCCCTGATTGTGCGATTCGCGCGCACCGGCGGGCTCGCTATGCTGCGCATGATGGGCGGCTCGCCCGACAGCCACGAGCACGATCACATGGACGCCTAGGCGTCCCACGAGGAAGGACGGCCCGATGGACCAGGACCGCGCACGCAGCCTGCTCATCGCCGAGCGCGACGAGGTACAGGGCCTGCTGAAGGACACCGAGGTGGCGGGCCAGGCGGACCGCCTATCGGAGGTGGAAGGCGCGGAGGGAGACGTCTCCGACGCCGCGCAGCCGCTCACCGCCGAGGGCATGGATGACGCCATCGCCGAGAGCCTGCGCAGCCGGCTGGAAGCCATCGGGCGGGCCTTGCACCGGCTCGACGACGGCACCTACGGCCGGTCCGTCCGCAGCGGCGTGCCGATCCCCGACGAGCGCCTGGAAGCCGACCCGGCCGCGGAACTCACCATCGAGGAGGCCAGGGCGGCCGAACGCGGCTGAGGGAGCCAGGCGGCGGATCTTTGCCCAGCCGGGCTGAGGGCTACGCCGCGGAAGGGCCCTGGGGATCGCGGGCGCCGTAGAGATCCCCAGGGGCCCGCGGACCGCCGGGCCGCGGGGGATCACGCTGGACGGGCTTCTTGGAGTCGGCCTTCGAATCCGCGGGCGGCCAGTCGGGACCGGCCGGCCAGCAGGCGACCCGCACCGGGATGTCGGAATGCGGGTTGCGGCCCCGGGCGACGAACCGCTCCATCTTCGTCGCGCCCGGCAGCTCGACCCGGGCCGAGACCAGCTCGGCCTGCCCGGCGGCGAGCTCCACCCAGCAGATCTGCTGGTTCCGCACGTACGCCGGCGGCAGGCCGAAGCGGCCGCCGATCCCCTCCACGACCGAGGTGCACGATCCGGAGTTGGCGTAGAAGCCGGCCGCGGTGGCAGCCAGCTCCGGGTGGTGCGTGTGGCCCGAGATGAACCCGTGGTAGCCGTCTGCGACCAGGTCGGCGGCGCGCTGGCGCGCGGCGTGGTTCTGCCCGTAGCCCCGTTCGTCCAGGGCCAGCGCGCTGATCGACAGCCAGGCCCGCCGGGCCAGGATGGCGACCACGGCGGCAAGCACGACGAGGTCGGCTACCGCGCCGTAGCCGAGGATCTCGCCCCGATGTACCCACACGTCCGTGTCCGGGTAGCGCGACCGGAACGAGGTGAACTCCGGTATCCGGACCAGGATCAGGATGGCCAGCGGGATGGCGATCAGCCACCAGAGCCTGTGGCCTAGCTTGCGGTAGACCATCCGGGAGCCGATGAACGAAGGGAAGTCGGTCGGGTCCGCCATCTCGTGCGCGCCGTCGACCCAGCCGCGGCCCAGCCATTCGATCCGGGGGATGACTTCCCGGACGACGTGGTGGCCGATCGGGGTGTCCAGCGCGTTACGCGCGTCGTGAAAGCAGTTGTACGGGTCAAGCTGGTGACCGTGCTCGACCCGGACCTTGCGGCTGTCGTCCAGGATCAGGTCCGCGGACAGGCACAGCCGGGCCCCGGTCATCTCGCGCACCGCGTCGGCGGTCTTGACGTCCCAGGCCAGGTCGCCGTCGTGGTTGCCGATCGCGTAGATGACCTGCCCGCCGCGCGCGGTGACCGCCAGCAGCGCCGCGCACAGGTCCTCGTGCGCGCGCATGATGTCCGTCGCCGTCGCCTCGGGGAAACCGAGCAGTTCGACCACGTCGCCGCCGAGCACGACGGTGAGCGGGCCGGGCTCCTCGGCCAGGTGCCGCGCCAGCGTCTCACAGGACCGGCCCGACACGTCGGTGCGGACCGGGGGCAGGTGCAGATCGCTGAAGGTGATCACCTTCCCGCCGGGCGGGACGGCCACCTGGAGCAGGTCGGGGATCTCAGGTCGCGGCGCGGGCATGGGCGGTTTGGTGTCCTTCTGCCTGGTTTCTACCGGAGTTCTTCCCTCAGCACCTAGCAATGATGCCCCAGGAAGGGACGGGCTAGCCTACGGCGCCACGCACTATTCACGAGGCGCTATGACCTAGGACGCGGCCGGCCGTCAGGCGGTTCGGGTCGCCCGGGCGGGAACCTTGGTTCGTTCGGCCCAAAAAGAATTTAAGCGGCAGCTCGCGGAGCAGATACCTTCCCTTCGTATGGAACTCGGCGAGTACGATCACCGGGCAGTCGAGGCCGCCGCCCGGGAGCTGTGGGAGTCGCACGACATCTACTCCTACGACAGGGACGGGCGGGGGCCCGTGTTCAGCGTGGACACGCCGCCGCCCTACGTATCGGCGGCGCACCTGCACGTGGGTCACGCGATGAGCTACTCGCAGCCGGATTTCATCGTCCGCTACCGGCGGATGCGCGGCGAGCGGGTGTTCTACCCGATCGGGTTCGACGACAACGGGCTGCCGACCGAGCGGTACGTGGAGCAGGCCTTCGGGGTCCGGGCCGTGGACATGCCCCGGGCCGAGTTCGTCGCGCTGTGCCTGGCCGAGACCCGGCGCACGGCCGAACGGTACGAGGACCTGTGGCGGCGGCTCGGGCTGTCGCTGGACTGGTCGCTGCGCTATTCCACCATCGACGCCCGCTGCCAGCGGACCGCCCAGACCAGCTTCATCAAGCTGCACCAGGCGGGCTACCTGCGGCGGGCCCAGGACCCGATCCTGTGGTGCCCGGAAGACCGCACCTCGCTGGCCCAGGCCGACGTGGAGGACCTGGAGCGGACCAGCAGGCTGCACACGATCAGGTTCTCCGACGGGCTGCTGATCGCCACCACCCGTCCGGAGCTGTTGCCGGCCTGCGTGGCGCTGTACCACCATCGCGATGATGCGCGGTATACGGGACTGAGCCGGGCCACGGTGCCGCTGTTCGGCTATGAGGTGCCGGTGCTGACCGACGAGTCCGTGGACCCGGAGTACGGGACCGGGCTGATGATGCTGTGCACATTCGGCGACAGCGAGGACGTGCTGAGGTGGCGGCGAGACGGGCTCCCGCTGCGCCTAGTCGTCGAGCCGGACGGGCGGCTCGGGCCGCTGGCCGGGGAGTTCGCCGGTCTGGGGCTGACGCAGGCGCGTTCGGCCATTACGAAGGCGCTCGCCGAGGCGGGGCTGCTGGCCGACAGCGTGCCGGTGCGGCAGGTCGTCGGGGTGCACGAGCGGTGCCAGACCCCGGTCGAGTTCCAGATCAGGCCGCAGTGGTTCATTGCGGTCCGGGAGCACGCGGACCGGTTCCGGGCGCGTGCGGCCGAGCTCGATTGGATCCCGGCGTTCATGCGGCGCCGCCTGGAGGACTGGATCGACGGACTCAAGTGGGACTGGAACATCACCAGGCAGCGGCGTTACGGCGTGCCGTTCCCGGTCTGGTTCTGCACGGCCTGCGCGGCGCCGGTACTGGCCCGGCTCGAGGACCTCCCGGTGGACCCGCTGGCGGATAAGCCGCCGGTGGCCTCGTGCCCGTCCTGCGGTTCGGCCCTGGAGCCGGACCCGGACGTGATGGACACCTGGATGACGTCCTCGCTGACGCCGCAGATCAACGACGGCTGGGCGATGGACGGGACCGACCCCGCGCTGGCGCCGATGTCCATGCGGGTGCAGGCGTTCGAGATCATCAGGACCTGGCTGTTCTATTCGGTGGTGCAGTCCGAGCTGCACTTCGGCCGGGTGCCGTGGCGGACGGCGCTGATCTCCGGGTGGGGGCTGACCGAGCAGGGCAAGAAGCTGTCCAAGCGTGACCTGGACCGGTCCACGGGTGCGGATGGCTACAACCGGTACGTGCCTGACGACGTGATGGCCAAGTACGGCGCGGACGCGCTGCGGCTGTGGGCCACCAAGGGCCGTATCGGCACCGACCTGCGGTACAACGAGAAGGACATCAGGACCGGCCGTAAGTTCGCGGTCAAGCTGTGGAACGTCGGCCGGTTCCTGTCCCTGAACCTCGGCGACCTTCCCGGGCCCGCCCCGGCGCTGGGGGAGCGGGACATCGTGGATCGGTGGCTGCTATCCCACCTGGCCGACGCGGTGACCGAGGCCACGGCGGCGTTCGAGGCGCACGACTACATGCAGGCCCATCAGGCCGCCTCGCGGATGTTCTGGTCCATCTACTGCGATCGCTACCTCGAGATGATCAAGGACCGGCTCGGCGAGGGTACCGACGGGGACAGCGCGCGGTGGACCCTGCGGGAGTCGTTCCGGGTACTGCTCGGGCTCTTCGCGCCCTTCGCGCCGTTCGTCACGGAACGCATGTACCAGCAGTTCTACCGCGGGCACGAGGACGTGGTCTCGCTGCACCTGACCCGCTGGCCGACGGTCGACGAGCGCTGGCGCGGCGACCGTCCGGCGGTTGAGGCGGTTGACCAGCTAGCGGTCATCCTGGACGCCACCCGGGTCCTGCGCAGCGGCCAGCGCCTCGGCAACTCGGCCAGGCTCCGGGAGCTGATCGTGCAGCCGCACGACGCCCCGGCCGAGGCGCTGCTCAGCCGGATCGCCGAACCACTGCGCATCGCGGCCCGGGCCGACGCCGTTATCCGCGGCCGGGCGGAGCATCCTAGTGGCGTGGCCGGGATCACGGTCGGCATCACCGTAGGGCGCTGACTCGGGGCGAACGGACTCGGCTGGCACAATGGCGGGGTGAGAACGATTGCGCTGGAGGAGCATTTCTGGACGCCCGAACTCGCGGCGCCTCCCGGGACCGGTCCGCTCGCCACGTGGGGCCAGCGGGTAGATGACCAGTTGCGCGATCTCGGGCAGGCGCGACTGGCCGACATGGACGCCAATGACATCGACTTCCAGGTCATCTCTCACGTGGCGCCGGCCGCGCAAGGCCTCGCCGGGGCCGAAGGCATTACCCGGGCCCGCGAGGCCAACGACCGGCTGGCCGCGGCGGTCAAGGCGCATCCGCGGCGGTTCGCCGGCTTCGCCACCCTGCCCACCGCGGATCCGCGGGCCGCGGCCGACGAACTCGACCGGGCGGTGCAAGCTCTCGGCCTGATCGGCGCCCTGGTCAACAGCACCCTCGGCTCCAACGGTGCCTTCCTGGATGACGCCAGGTTTGAGCCGCTGCTCGAGCGCTTCGAGCACCTTGACGTACCGCTGTACCTGCATCCCGCGCCGCCGTCGGCGGCCCTGCGCGAGGCGCTCTACCACGGGCTGCCGCCGGCGGTGGCGGGCCGGCTGGCCACCGGCGCCTGGGGCTGGCACGCCGAAGCCGGCCTGCACGTGCTGCGGATGGTCGCCACCGGCGTGTTCGACCGGCATCCCGGGCTGCGCCTGATCATCGGGCACTGCGGCGAGATGCTGCCGTTCATGCTGGCCAGGATCGACGCGATGCTGCCCCAGGACAAGCTGGCCCTGACCCCGTCCGAGTACTTCCTGCGGAACATCTGGGTCACCACCAGCGGGCTGTTCAGCCTGCCGCCGGTGCTGTGCACCGTGCAGGTGCTCGGGGTGGACCGGGTGATGTTCAGCGTCGACTACCCGTTCGGCGACAACGCGGCCGGCCGGGCCATGCTCAACGCGCTGCCGCTGGCCCCGGCGGACAAGGCGAAGATCGCCGGCGGCAACGCCGAGCGGGTCCTAGGTCTGGAGGATCGGCCGAGCGTGATTTAAGTCACGATGATGTTGTGAAAATTTGCATGAGCCAAGCCATTTACGGCACAATGATGTTGTGAAAAACGCCGGAGCAGCGAGCGGATCCGCTGCCGCTGCCCCCACGCGGGGGCAGGTCGCGCGGCTGATCCTCGAGCTCGGGCCGTCCACTGCCGGCACGCTCGGCGGCAGGCTCGGGCTCACGCCTGCCGCCATCAGGCGCCATCTCGACAATCTGCTGGCCGAGGGCCTCATCGAGACCAGGACGGCCAGGACCTACGGGAACCGGGGCCGCGGCCGCCCGGCCAAGGTCTTCGTGATCACCGATGCGGGCCGCAGCGCGTTCGAGCACGCCTACGACGACCTGGCTACCAACGCACTGCGCTTCCTGGCCGAGACGGCGGGCCCGGACGCGATCGGCGAGTTCGCCCGCAGGCAGGTGTCCGACCTGGAGCGCAGGTACGCGCCTGCGGTGGCCAGGGGCGACCTGGCCAGCCGGGTCCAGGCACTGGCTGAGGCGCTATCCGCCGATGGCTACGCCGCCTCCGCGGGCCCGGCGCCCGCGATCGGCCCGGCCGAAGGCGGCGAGCAGCTCTGCCAGCACCACTGCCCGGTCGCGCACGTGGCGGCCGACTTCCCGCAGCTGTGCGAGGCGGAAACCGAGGCGTTCGGCCGGTTGCTCGGCACGCCGGTGCAGCGGCTCGCTACGATCGCGCACGGAGACGGCATTTGCACCACGCACGTCACCGGTCTGGGGAAGGTAGGCACGACGGGAACTGTTGTAGAACCCGTAACCACTGATATCACCACAGAGTCCGGAGGGCTCTTGATATGACGACCACCACGCAAGACCAGCTCGAAGGGCTGGGCACGTACAAATTCGGCTGGGCCGACTCCGACGTGGCGGGTGCGTCCGCGCGCCGCGGCCTGTCCGAAGAGGTGGTTCGCGATATTTCGACGCGGAAGAACGAGCCGGAGTGGATGCTCGACATGCGGCTCAAGGGCCTGAAGTACTTCGGCCGCAAGCCGATGCCCTCCTGGGGCGCCGACTTGTCCGGCATTGACTTCGACAACATCAAGTATTTCGTCCGCTCCACCGAGAAGCAGGCGGCGAGCTGGGACGAGCTGCCCGCTGACATCAAGAACACCTACGACAGGCTCGGCATCCCGGAAGCGGAAAAGCAGCGGCTCATCGCGGGCGTCGCCGCCCAGTATGAGTCCGAGGTCGTTTACCACAAGATCAGGGAAGACCTCGAGGAAAAGGGCGTCCTTTTCCTGGACACGGACACCGCGCTGCGGGAGCAGCCGGATCTGTTCAGGGAGTACTTCGGCACCGTGATTCCGCCGGGCGACAACAAGTTCGCCTCGCTCAACACGGCGGTATGGTCTGGCGGGTCGTTCATTTACGTGCCTAAGAACGTAAAAGTGGAGATTCCGCTGCAGGCCTACTTCCGCATCAACACCGAGAACATGGGCCAGTTCGAGCGGACCCTGATCATCGTGGACGAAGGCGCCTATGTCCATTACGTAGAAGGCTGTACCGCGCCCATTTACAAGTCCGACTCGCTGCACTCCGCGGTGGTTGAGATCATCGTGAAGAAGGACGCGCGCTGCCGGTACACCACGATCCAGAACTGGTCGAACAATGTGTCCAACCTGGTGACCAAGCGCGCCATCGCCCAGCAGGGGGCCACGATGGAGTGGATCGACGGCAACATCGGCTCCAAGGTGACGATGAAGTACCCGGCGGTCTACCTGATGGGCGAGCACGCCAGGGGTGAGACGCTCTCCGTCGCGTTCGCCGGCGAGGGCCAGCACCAGGACGCGGGCGCGAAGATGGTGCACTGCGCGCCGAACACATCCTCCACCATCGTCTCCAAGTCGGTGGCCAGGGCCGGCGGGCGGACGTCCTACCGCGGCCTGGTCAACGTGCAGGAAGGCGCCGAGCACTCCAAGTCCAACGTCAAGTGCGACGCGCTGCTGGTGGACACCATCAGCCGCAGTGACACCTACCCGTACGTGGACGTCCGCGAAGACGACGTGGAGATGGCCCACGAGGCCACGGTCTCCAAGATCTCCGAAGATCAGCTGTTCTACCTGATGAGCCGCGGTATGACCGAGGACGAGGCGATGGCCACGATCGTCCGCGGATTCGTCGAGCCGATCGCCCGCGAGCTCCCGATGGAGTACGCGCTCGAACTGAACCGGCTGATCGAACTGCAGATGGAGGGGGCGGTCGGCTGATGTCGGCTGGACTACAGGGGGCGATAGAAACCGCTCCCGTGACAAGGCTGCACGAGCACAGGTCCTACGACCCGGCGGACTTCGCCGTGCCCAGCGGCCGCGAGGAGGAGTGGCGGTTCACCCCGCTGCGCCGGCTGCGCGGGCTCCACCAGGATTCCCCGGTGGATCCCGCCGCGAAGGTGACCGTGGAAGTGGACCCCGCGCCCGAGGTCAAGACCTTTTCGGCCGAACGAGGCAGCCACTTGCTTGGCCGCAGCTTCGTCCCGGCCGACCGGGTGAGCGCGCGGGCCTATGCGTCTTTCGGCGAGGCGACCGTGATCACGGTCCCGGCGGAAGTAGACGCCTCCCGGCCCACCGTCGTCACGGTGACCGGCTCCGATGCCGGGAGTAACGCGTTCGGCCACGTGCTGGTGCAAGCCGAGCCGTTCTCGCGGGCCGTGGTGGTGCTTGACCATCGGGGCAGCGCCACCTACGCCGACAACGTCGAGCTGGTGGTGGGCGACGGCGCCTCGCTGTCCGTGGTCAGCCTGCAGGACTGGGCCGATGACGCGGTGCACCTGACGCAGCACTATGCCACGCTGGGCCGGGACGCCAAGCTGCGGCACGCCGCGGTCACCCTGGGCGGGTCCGTGGTCCGGGTGGCCCCCTCGGTCCGCTACGACGGGCCGGGCGGCGACGCCGAGCTGACCGGGCTCTACTTCGCCGACGCAGGCCAGCACCTGGAGCACCGGCTGTTCGTCGACCACGATGTGCCGAACTGCCGCAGCCGCGTCACCTACAAAGGTGCGCTGCAGGGCGAGGATGCGCACGCGGTCTGGATCGGCGACGTGTTGATCAGGGCGGAGGCAAGCGGCACCGACACCTACGAATACAACAGGAACCTGGTGCTGACCGACGGCACCCGGGTGGATTCGGTACCGAACCTGGAAATCCTCACCGGGGAGATCGTCGGGGCCGGGCACGCGAGTGCCAGCGGCAGGCTCGAGGACTATCACCTGTTCTACCTGATGGCCCGCGGCATCCCGTTCGCCGAGGCCCGCAGGCTGGTCATCCGCGGGTTCTTCCGCCAGCTGATCGATACCATCGACGTGCCCGAGCTGCGGGGCAGGATCACCGAGGCCGTCGAGGCGGAGCTGACGGGGGTGGCGTGATGACCGAAACTCCGGTCTTCACCAGGGTCTGTGCGCTGTCCGAGCTTCCGGTCGAGGGCGTCATCGGCGTCGAGGTGGACGGCGAGCCTGTCGCCATAGCCCGCGCCGAGGGCGAGGTCTACGCGATACGTGACGTGTGCTCGCACGCCGAGGTGCCGCTGTCCGAGGGCGAGATCTACGACCACACGGTGGAGTGCTGGCTGCACGGGTCCTGCTTCGACCTGCGCACCGGGCAGCCCACCGGGCTGCCGGCCACTGAGCCGGTGCCCGTCTACCCCATCAAGATCGAAGGCGACGACGTCTACGTCGCGCTCACCATAAACAAGGAGTCATAAAGTGGCCACCCTCGAGGTCCGCGACCTGCACGTCAGCGTGGAAGAGAGCGTAGGCGTGCACCGGGAGATCCTGCGTGGCGTGAACCTGACCGTCCGCGACGGCGAGACTCACGCGCTCATGGGCCCGAACGGCTCCGGCAAGTCCACCCTGGCCTACGCGATCGCCGGCCATCCCAAGTACCTAGTCACCCGGGGCAGCGTCACGCTCGACGGCGAAGACGTGCTGGCCATGGGCGTGGACGCCCGGGCCCGGGCCGGCCTGTTCCTGGCCATGCAGTACCCGGTCGAGGTGCCCGGCGTGACGGTGTCGAACTTCCTGCGGACCGCGGTCACGGCGGTCCGGGGCGAGGCGCCGAAGCTGCGCGACTTCGTCAAGGAACTGCGCGCCGCGATGGCCGCGCTGTCCATGGACCCGGCCTTCGCCGAGCGGAACCTGAACGAGGGTTTCTCCGGCGGGGAGAAGAAGCGGCACGAGATCTTGCAGCTCGCGCTGCTCAACCCGAAGATCGCGATCCTGGACGAGACCGACTCGGGGCTGGACATCGACGCGCTCAAGGTGGTGTCCGAGGGCGTCAACCGGTTCCGTGAGCAGCCCGGCCACGGGGTGCTGCTGATCACGCACTACACCCGGATCCTGCGGTACGTGAAGCCGGACTTCGTGCACGTGTTCGTGGCCGGGCGCATTGTCGAGGAAGGCGGCTCCGAGCTGGCTGAATTGCTGGAGAACGAGGGCTACGAGAAGTTCATCGGGGTGCCGGCATGAGTGCTTATCCGGAGCACCTCGATGCAGAGGCGATCCGGGCCGACTTCCCCGCGCTGGCCAGGACGGTGCGCAACGGCAAGCCGCTGATCTACCTGGACTCCGGCGCGACCTCGCAGAAGCCCGTCCAGGTGCTGGACGCCGAGCGCTCGTGCTACGAGCTCCATAACGGTGCCGCGCACCGCGGCACTCACCTGCTCGGCGAGGAGGCCACCGACGTCTACGAGGGCGCCCGGGCCAAGGTCGCCACGTTCCTGGGTGCTGGCGTCGGCGAGGTGGTGTTCACCAAGAACGCCACCGAGGCGATCAACCTGGTCGCCTACGCGCTGAGCGGGCCTGGCGAGCTCCAGGTGGGGCCCGGTGACGAGATCCTGATTACCGAGATGGAGCATCACGCCAACCTCGTTCCCTGGCAGCAGCTGTGCGAGCGGACCGGCGCCACCCTGCGCTGGCTGACCGTCAACCCCGAGGGTCGGCTCGATCTGGACCACCTGGACAGCATGATCACCGGGCGCACCAAGATGGTCGCGGTGACCCACCAGTCGAACGTCACCGGGTCGATCCCGCCGGTGGCAGAGATCGCCCGGGCGGCGCACGAGAAGGGCGCGCTGGTGCTGGCCGACGCGGCCCAGTCGGTGCCGCATCAGCCGGTCGACGTGGCCGCACTCGGCGTGGACTTCCTGGCCTTTTCGGCCCACAAGATGCTCGGCCCGTACGGGATCGGCGTCCTGTTCGGCCGCGCCGAACTGCTCGAGGCCATGCCGCCGTTCCTGACCGGCGGGTCGATGATCGAGGTGGTGCGGATGGAGGGCAGCACGTTCCTGCCGCCGCCGCAGCGGTTCGAGCCCGGCGTGCCCGCCGTGGCCCAGGCCGCGGGCCTGGCCGCCGCCGTCGACTACCTGAGCGACCTGGGCATGGGCAACGTGGCGGCGCACGAGGAGTCGCTGACCGCGCACGCCCTGGACGGGCTGCACGAGATCAACCGGGTGCGCATCCTCGGCCCGGACACCACCAAGGACCGCGGCGGCGCGGTGTCCTTCGAGGTCGAGGGCGTCCACCCGCACGACGTGGGCCAGGTGCTCGACGAACTCGGCATCGCGGTGCGGACCGGCCACCACTGCGCCTGGCCGCTGCACCGGGCGCTGGGCGTTCAGGCCAGCACCCGGGCCAGCTTCTACGTGTACAACACCCACGACGAGGTCGACGCCCTGGCCGACGGGATCCGCTACGCCCAGCGCTTTTTCGGCGCGGGATGACCACGCTGGCTCTGGGTGTTAGATGAGGACGTGATGCAGCTCGAGTCGATGTACCAGGACATCATCCTGGACCACTACCGCAATCCTCACCACAAGGGCTTGCGGGATCCCTTCGATGCCGAAGTGCACCACGTCAATCCGGTCTGCGGAGACGAGGTGACGCTGCGGGTCACCCTCAAGGATGTCGGCGGCGAGGCGGTGGTCGAGGACGTATCCTACGACTCGCTAGGCTGCTCGATCAGCCAGGCGAGCGCCTCGGTCATGAGCGACCTGGTCATCGGCAAGCCGGTGGGCGAGGCCATGACCATCAGCCAGGCGTTCCTCGAGCTCATGCAGTCCAAGGGTTCTCGGGTCGAGGGGGAGCCAGATGAGGGCGTGCTCGAGGACGCGGTGGCGTTCGCGGGCGTGTCGAAGTACCCGGCCAGAATCAAGTGCGCCCTGCTCGGCTGGATGGCATGGAAGGACGCGACCGCGCGGGCCATGGAGGGAACGCAATGACGGAGAACGCGACGGATGGGGTCACCGAGCTCACCGCCGAACAAGAAGACGTGCTCGAGGCGCTGCGTGACGTGGTGGACCCCGAACTAGGGATCAACGTGGTGGACCTGGGGCTGATCTACGGCGTCGACGTGGACGCCGAGCGGATCGCCACCATCGACATGACCCTGACCAGCGCTGCGTGCCCGCTGACGGATGTGATCGAGGATCAGGCCCGGGAGGCGCTCGAGGGCGTGGTGGCGGACTTCCGCATCAACTGGGTATGGATGCCGCCGTGGGGTCCGGAGAGCATCACCGACGACGGGCGTGAGCAGCTTCGCGCCCTCGGCTTCAACATCTAGAGATCTCGGGGGGCCTGGGGGTCTCCCCCCCAGGAGCTAGCAGAGCCTCAGGCCCGGATGTCGAAGGGCTCGGCGTAGGCCGAGAACCAGGCGCTAATGCCGTACGTCATGAAGAATCCTGCCGCAGGCGGCGGCCGCTGGGTGGAAGTTGCGCCGGAGCGCCTGGCGTCCTGGATCGTTACGTTCACGCAGCGCCACGACGGCGTGGAGTCGGTGTCGTGCGATGGGGCGGGCGCGACCGTCACTTTCACGGCCGCGGACGGGTCGGCCGCGGAGTTCCATCCGCCCTTCCCGCCGCTGCCAGAGATCGACAGTTCCGGTGCCGACGACGCCCGGACGGCGGCCGAGGCGCTGGCGGCACACGCCGTCGCGGATCGCACCGTCGGCGTCCTGCTGGTGCGCCTGGGAGGCTACGCGGTCGGCGTCTTCGCGGGCTCGCCTCCCCGGCTGGTGAGCTCGAAGACGGGCAGCAGGCTCGTGCACGGCCGGAGCGCGGCGGGCGGCTGGTCGCAGCACCGCTTCGCCAGGCGCCGGGAAAATCAGGCCGCCACGGCACTGCGCGCCGCCGCCGATGCGGCGGCCGAGGTGTTCGGCCAGTATGGTGCCGACGGGCTCGACGCCGTGGTGCTGGGCGGGGACAAGCGGTCCGCCGCCGGGCTGCGCGGCGATGCCCGGCTGAAGGACTACCTGGCCCGGGCGGTCGACCGCTTCCTGACCGTGCCGGACCCCCGGCTCGCCGTGCTCCGCGACATCCCGCGCGCCTTCCTGGCCATCCGCATCCGGCTGACCGAGCCGGAATCAGATGGCCCGCCTCGGCGCTGACAAGTACAATGGACGCCATGCTGCTCACCTCGGACTAGGGACACACCAGGGGAGAGGTCTGTCCGTTTCCGTCCGTTCTCAGGAGCAGTAAGTCAATGATCGTGGCCAGCGAAATCGAACTGCGGGCAGGCGCGCGCCTGCTGCTTGAAGGTGCGTCGTTCCAGGTATCCGCCGGGGACCGGATCGGCCTGGTCGGCCGGAACGGCGCGGGGAAAACCACGCTGGCCAAGGTGCTTGCGGGGCAGGCTCAGCCGGCCGCGGGCTCGGTCCGCAGCTCAGGCGCGGTCGGGTACCTGCCGCAGGATCCGCGGACCGGGGACCTGGACATGCTGGCCATCGACCGGGTGCTGTCGGCCCGCGGGCTCGACCAGATCCGTGCTGATCTCCGCGCGGCCGAAGCGGAGATGGCCGCCCCCGACTCCGCCGCGGCGGCCGACGCCATCCGCAGGTACGGCGGGCTCGAAGAGCGGCTCGCGGTGCTCGGCGGGTACGCAGCCGAGTCGCAGGCGGCCTCGATCACCGCCAGCCTGGGCCTGCCCGACCGGGTGCTGCAGCAGCCGCTGCACACCCTGTCCGGCGGCCAGCGGCGCCGGGTCGAGCTGGCCAGGATCCTGTTCTCCGATTCGGAGACCATGCTCCTCGACGAGCCGACCAACCACCTGGACGCCGACTCCGTGGCCTGGCTGCGCGATCATCTCAAGAGCTACCGTGGCGGCCTGGTGGTGATCAGCCACGACGTGGCGCTGCTCGCCGAGGTGGTGAACAAGGTCTTCTACCTCGATGCGCAGCGGGCCTGCCTGGACACCTACAACCTAGGCTGGCGCGCCTACCTGCAGCAGCGCGAGACTGACGAGCGGCGCCGCAGGCGGGAGCGGGTGAACGCGGGCCGCCAGGCCAGCGCGCTGATGGCCCAGGCGGACAAGATGCGGGCCAAGGCGACGAAGGCCAGGGCGGCGCAGAACATGCAGCGCCGCGCCGAGCGGATGCTGGCCGGGGTCGAGGCCGAGCGCGCCACTGACCGGGTGGCCAGGCTCCGTTTCCCTGTTCCCGCGCCCTGCGGCCGGACCCCGCTGTCCGCCGTCGGCCTGTCAAAGTCGTACGGGTCGGCCGAGGTGTTCACCGGGGTGGACGTCGCCGTCGACCGGGGCAGCCGGGTGGTGATCCTCGGGTTGAACGGGGCGGGAAAGACAACGCTGCTCCGGTTGCTGGCCGGCCTGGAGACTCCCGACACAGGAAAAGTCGCGCCAGGACACGGCCTTAGCCTTGGATATTACGCCCAGGAGCATGAGACGCTGGAAACCGAGCTAACGGTCCTATCGCACATGCGCTCCGCCGCCCCGGGCCTTACCGAATCGGAGCAGCGTAAGGTTCTCGGGTCATTCCTGTTCTCCGGCGATGATGTGGAAAAGCCCGCTGGCGTGCTTTCCGGCGGAGAAAAGACGAGGCTAGCCCTCGCTCTTCTTGTTGTATCAGGCGCGAACGTCCTGTTGCTCGATGAGCCGACGAACAACCTCGATCCGGCCAGCCGGGAAGAGGTTCTTGGCGCGCTTCGGGGCTTCCGTGGCGCGATAGTGCTTGTGACTCATGATGAAGGTGCGGTTGAAGCGCTATCGCCGGAACGCGTTATCGTCTTGCCTGACGGCGTGGAAGACGCGTGGAGCGAGGATTTCGCAGATCTTGTCGCCCTTGCGTAAGACTGTTGTCAGTTGACGCGTTCGGTCTAAGGCTAACGATTCCGTCATAGCCTCATAAAATATAGTGATCATTTACCGCCATGTAGGTGGCTAATCCTGCGGTCATGCCTGATCATTAACCAGGAGGGAAGCGTAACTCAATGGTGACTGCAGCAAACGGGAGGTACATGTGGTCGAGACCCTCAGGAAAGGCACGCGGGTGACCGGGGTGGATCGCAGCAAACTGGCGACAACCCTCGGCAAGAGGTATGACTCGGGCGAAAGCATCCGATCGCTGGCCGCCTCGACAGGAAGGTCCTACGGCTTCGTCCACCGGATCCTGACCGAGACGGGCGTGACGTTGCGCGGGCGTGGTGGCGCGACCCGCAGTGGCAAGAGCAAAGTGAAGCACTAAGGCCACGCCCCAGATGGCACCGGCCCGGCGCCGTCGACCCGAGAGACCGCCGGGACCCCGACCCAAGAGACCCGGATTGCCCCTGGAGTTCGCTGCTAGCTGACAGCAATCCCGCCCGGCACGGGAACTAATTGCCGCCCCCAGGAGGTTTCCCTGGTCATGTACGGGCGGGCGAACATGGTAATGATGCGCGGGTTCCGGATGGACCCCTCCATCACCAAGCAGAAGCTCAAGCCAGGCACAATCCGCCGGATCGCCGGCTACGCACGGCCTTACCGGGCGCACCTGGCAGTGTTCCTCCTGGCCACCGTCGTCGACGCGGTGATCACCGTCGTCAACCCGCTGCTGCTGCGGGAGATCATCGACCATGGCATCCTGGCCCGCAACGACCAGGTCGTGATCGTGCTCGCCTGCACGGTCGCGGCCGTCTCGATCTTCGACGCGGTGCTCGGCTTCGTGATCCGCTGGTTCTCCGCCCGGATCGGCGAAGGCCTCATCTACGACCTGCGCACCCAGGTGTTCGATCACGTGCAGCGGCAGCCGATCGCCTTTTTCACCCGGGCGCAGACGGGGTCGCTGGTCAGCCGCCTGGACGGGGACGTGGTCGGAGCCCAGCAGGCAATCACCTCCACGCTGTCCGGCGTGATTTCCAACCTGCTCAGCCTGATCCTCATCCTGGTGGCGCTGTTCTACCTGTCCTGGCTGGTCACTGTCATCGCCCTGGTCATGATCCCGCTGTTCATCCTGCCCGCCCGGCTGGTCGGCCGCCGGATGCAGCGGCTGACCAGGGAGAGCATGCAGCTCAACGCCGAGATGGGCTCGACGATGACCGAGCGGTTCAACGTCGCGGGCGCGATGCTGGTGAAGCTGTTCGGGCGGCCGCGCGAGGAGTCCGGCGCGTTCGCCTCGCGCGCGGCCAAGGTCCGCGACATCGGCGTGGTCACCGCCATGTACGGCCAGGTGTTCTTCGTCGCGCTCACGCTCCTGGCCTCGGTGGTGACCGCCGTCGTCGACGGTCTGGGCGGCATCCTGGTCATTCGCGGCACTTTCCAGATCGGCACGCTGGTGGCCCTGACCACCCTGCTCGCCCGGGTCTACGGCCCGATTACCTCGCTGTCCAGCGTGCAGG
>JBAUAY010000022.1:0-2710 GCA_049676235.1 Streptosporangiaceae bacterium | reverse complement strand
GCTAGGTGCCGCCGCCCCCCGCCGCCCCGTCCCGACCGCCCAGCCTGAGCCGAACACCGCCATCAACGCCTGGGCCGGCCCCGCGATCGCCCGATACGGCACCGAGGCGCAGCAGGAACGCTTCCTCGGCCCGACGCAGCGCGCCGAGATCACCTGGTGCCAGCTGTTCAGCGAGCCCGAGGCCGGCTCAGACCTGGCCTCGCTACGGACCAGGGCGCTGCGGACCGCCGAGGGCTGGCTCCTGACTGGCCAGAAGGTGTGGACGTCGCTGGCTCACGAGGCGGACTGGGCGATCTGCCTGGCCCGCACCGACCCCGACGTGCCCAAGCACGAGGGCATCACGTTCGTCCTGGTCAACATGCACGCGCCCGGCATCGACATCCGCCCGCTGCGGGAGATCACCGGCCGCACGATGTTCAACGAGGTCTTCCTCGACGACGTGTTCGTGCCGGACGACTGCGTGCTGGGCGCCCCGGGCGGCGGCTGGCGGGTCGCGATGTCCACGCTGGCCACCGAGCGGGTGGCGATGGGCGGAGGTCAGGACGAGGCGGTGCAGAACCTGCTGGCCGCAGGCGGTGCGGCCAACCCGGATTATGCCGAACGGACCGGCGTGCACGTGGCTTCCGGACGGGCCGTCGCCCTGCTCGAGCTGCGCGGCGCGCACCCGGCGATCCGCAAGCTGATCGGCACCGGGCACCGCCAGGCGGTCGCCGAGACCGCCTTGGAGCTGCTCGGCCCGGCCGGCGCCGCCGAAGGGGAAGCCAGCTACGAGTTCCTGCTCACCCGCTGCCTGTCCATCGCCGGCGGCACCACGCAGATCCTGCTGAACCAGGTCGCCGAACGCGTCCTCGGCCTGCCCCGATGATGGATTTCAGCCTGGCGGAGAGCCAGCAGGCCGTCGCCGGCCTGGCGGCGGAGGTGCTGACCGGGGCGGATCCCTGGAAGGAACTTGCCCGGGCCGGCCTGCTGGACATGTCCCAGCTTGGCGTGCTCGACACCGCGGTGCTGCTGACCGAGATCGGCAAGCACGCCGCGCCTGATTCCCTGAAGGCCCTGGCCACGCTGATGACCGGGGCGCTGCCCGTGCTCCGCTGGGGCGACGCCGACCTGCGGGGCGAGCTTTTGCCCGGCGTCGCCTCAGGCGAGCTAACCCTCACCGCCGCTCTCCGCGAGCCCTCCGACCCAGCCCCAGAGGTCCCAGCCACCACGGTCATCGACGGAAAAATCACTGGCACCAAAATAGCCGTCCCCTTTGCCGAGCAGTCCCACCGCATCCTCGTGCCCGCCCACCTAACCCCGGCCCCACCCCCGGTGTCTTTCACGATCGTGGCCAGTTCGGGGCAAATGGCGCCCAAAACTGGCCATGATCATCGTGTCGTGGACACCGGAGTCGTGCTTGTGGATCCCAAGGGGCCCGGGGTGAGGCTGACACCTACGCCTAGCTCGAACGGGCAGCCGGAGTTCACGCTTCGCATGGACGAGGCGCCCATTGAATCCGTGCTCGGGCCAGCCGAGTGCGTACGGGATCTGTATCACCTCGCCGTGGCGGGGGCTTGTGCGCTCGCGGACGGTGCGGTGGCCGGGGCGCTGGCGCTGACCAGGGATTACGTGGCCACCCGAGAGCAGTTCGGTCGGCCGCTGGCCGCGTTCCAGGCGGTCTCGCAGCAGATCGCCGACGTGTACATCGCATCCCGCTCGCTGCACCTGGCCACCTTGTCGGCGTGCTGGCGGCTGGGCGAGAGCCTGGCGGCGGGCGCCGACCTGGACGTGGCGGGGTACTGGTGCGCCGAGCAGGCACCCCGGTCCGTTCGGACATGTCATCACCTGCACGGCGGGCTCGGGATGGACGTGAGCTACCCCTTGCACCGGTTTTCCTCTCTGGTCGCCGACCTGGTCCGGTTCCTCGGCGGCGCAGACTACCGGCTGGAGCGGCTGGCATGTTCTGTGACCTGACCCCGGACCAGTTCGAGCTGCGCGATGAGCTGCGCGGCTACTTCTCTCACCTGATGTCACCCGCCGAGCGCGCCGAAATGCTCACCGAGCGGCACGGCACCGTCTACCGCGACGTGGTGCGCCGGATGGGGCGGGACGGGTGGCTCGGGGTGGGCTGGCCGGTCAGGTACGGCGGCCGCGGGTTCGGCCAGGTGGAGCAGCAGATCTTCGCGGACGAGGCGGCCCGCGCCGACGTGCCGCTGCCCGCCGTCACGCTGCAGACCGTCGGCCCGACCCTGCAGGAGCGAGGCACGCCCTGGCAGCGGGACTTCTTCCTGCCGAAGATCCTCGCGGGCGAGCTGCATTTCGCGATCGGCTACACCGAGCCGGAGGCCGGCACGGACCTCGCCGCGCTGCGCACCAAGGCGGTCCGCGACGGTGAGGATTACGTCGTCGACGGACAGAAGATCTTCACCACCGGCGCCCACGAGGCCGACTACATCTGGCTGGCCTGCCGGACCGATCCGGAGGCGCCCCGGCACAAGGGGATCTCCATCCTCATCGTCGACACCGCCGACCCAGGATTCTCCTGGACCCCGATCATCACCCTCGACGGCGCCCATCACGTCAACGCCACCTACTACTCGGGCGTGCGGGTCCCGGTCCGGATGCGGGTCGGCGCGGAGAACGAAGGCTGGCGGCTGATCACCACGCAGCTCAACCACGAGCGGGTGATGCTCGGCCCGGCCGGGCGGATCGCCGCCCTGCACGACCGGGT
>JBAUAY010000021.1:0-4222 GCA_049676235.1 Streptosporangiaceae bacterium | reverse complement strand
GGGTCGGAATGCTCGTACAGCGGGGTGCCGTCGAACCGGGCCAGCGCCCACTCGTCCCGCGGGAAGTGCCCGGGCACCCAGTCGAGGATCACGCCGATGCCGGCCTGGTGCAGCGCGTCGACCAGGTAGCGGAAGTCGTCCGGGCGGCCGAACCGCGCCGTCGGCGCGTAGTACGAGGTGACCTGGTAGCCCCAGGAGCCGCCGAACGGGTGCTCGGCGACGGGCAGGAACTCCACGTGCGTGAAGCCGAGATCGGTGACGTAGTCCACGAGCTCGGTGGCCAGTTCCCGGTAGGACAGCCCGAGCCGCCACGAGCCGAGGTGCACCTCGTAGATGCTCATCGGCTCGCGCACCGCCTGGTGCCCGGCCCGTGCCGTCACCCAGTTCTCGTCGTTCCAGGTGTACCGCGAGGTATACACCACCGACGCGGTGGCCGGCGGCTTCTCCGCGGCGTTGGCCATCGGGTCGGCCTTCTCCCGCCACACCCCGTCCGGGCCGCAGATCGCGTACTTGTACCTGGCGCCGTCGGTCACGCCCGGGATGAAGAGCTCCCACACACCGGAGCCGCCGAGCGAGCGCATCGGGTACGCGCGGCCGTCCCAGTAGTTGAAGTCGCCGGTGACGCGGACACCGTGGGCGTTCGGCGCCCAGACGGCGAAGGACGTGCCGGTGGCCTGGCCGACCTCGCGGACGTGCGCGCCGAGCACGCGCCA
This sequence comes from Streptosporangiaceae bacterium, assembly GCA_049676235.1. Lineage (GTDB taxonomy): Bacteria > Actinomycetota > Actinomycetes > Streptosporangiales > Streptosporangiaceae > Palsa-504. Next base: position 3,509 of record JBAUAY010000021.1, on the reverse strand, counting down.
CAGTTCCTCGTGCCTGCCCTCGCCGATCAGGTACAGGTCGAACTCGCCCAGCGTGGGCAGGTAGCGGTACGGGTCGTCACGTATCTCCTCACCGTCCCCGGATCGGTCGGATCCAGGGGATCCGTCGTACGTGGCGGCGATCCGGTAGCCGGGTACCTTCTCGTCCGGCACCGTGACCGCGAAGACGCCCTGGTGCACGTGCTCCATGGGAAGCCTGCGGCCGTCGTCGAGCACGACCGTCACCGACCTCGCCAGCGGGCGCAGCGCACGGATGATCACGCCGTCCGGCCCGGGGTGCGCGCCGAGCACCGAATGCGGATCGTGATGATGTCCCGCGACGATCCGTTCGATCTCGCCCAGGCTGAGTTCAGGTTGTGTCATGACGGCAACTCGATCTGTGGGGGGCTACAACTCGGCAATGGACTCTAGCGGAATAGGGATCCAGGTCGGGCGGTGCCTGGCCTCGTAGATGACCTCGTACACCGCCTTATCTAGCAGCATCGCACGAAGCAGCACCGAATTCTCGGCTGGATCCAGACCGCCGGCCGCGGCGTAGCCGGCGCAGAACGCGTCGCTGTTGCGCCGGACCCAGTCGCTCGCCTTCGGCGCGAGGCTGGCCGCGTCCGGATGGGTGAGCAACTGGTGCCGGGCCGCGTAGTCGAACGAGCGGAGCATGCCGGCCACGTCCCGCAGCGGGGAGGACCGGGCGCGGCGCTGGGTGAGCGGGCTGGCGGGCTCGCCCTCGAAGTCGAGCACGACCCAGCCGGTCTGGGTTCGCATGGCCTGCCCCAGGTGGTAGTCGCCGTGCACGCGCTGAGCGGGCGTCGGCTCGATCAGCTTGGCCAGCTGAGAATACGCGTTGCCGATCATGTCGGCGTGCCTGGCCAGCTCGGGCACGGTCGCGATGGCGATGTCGAGTCGCCGGTACATCTGCTCAGCCAGCTCGCGGACGGCCTCGGGCTCAAGCTCGGAGCGGCCGAACGCCCCGGCCAGATCCTGGTGGACCTGCGCAGTGGCCACGCCGAGCCGCCCGGCCTCACCGGCGAAGTCGCCGCCTGCCTCGGCCGCGCGGGCGTCCTCGGTCGCGTACAGGTCGCGCACGCTGGTCGCGGCCAGCGACCAGCCGTCCGAGGCCGCGCGGAGGTACCGGGACAAGATGGCGAGCACCGTGGTCGCGCCGTCCATCCTGGTCTCGACCCAGCCGTAGGGCTCGGCGATATGCGAGGAGCCCAGCTTGGCCAGCGCCGAGGCCACCTCCAGGTCCGGGTTCGGTCCCGGGCTGACCCGGCGGAACACCTTGAAGATGGCGGACTCGCCGAAGACCAGGCTGGTATTGCTCTGCTCACCGGTGAGCACCAGGCTGTCGAGCCCCGGCTCGATCTCGGCCCCGGGAATCCTGCTGAACCGCAGCGTGCCGACGGTCCGGTCGTCCACGATCGCGTCGAGCAGCGCCCGGGTCAGCGCCATGTCGTGCAGGCCGTCATAGATCTGCAGGCCCTGGTGCGTGCCGATCCGCGCGTGCCGCAGCCGGGCCGGGAGCCGCGCCCGATAGCCGATGAACAGCTGGTAGCAGTCGGAGGTCGCGCCGTGTGAGACGGTGACGATCAGGTGCCGCAGGCCCGGGTCGCCGGGGATGATCTCGGTGTCGGCCACGACCGCGAGGTCATGGACGGTACGCCCCTTGCCTGCGAACCATCGCTGCTTGACCAGCCATGTTGCCAGTGTGTCTTCGAATGTCATGAGCGCTTACCACATCCCCCTGGCTGGTCCCGGCAAACACGCTCCGGCCGATTTACGGGCTGCATAGTCAGTTATTTCCGGATACGGCCGCGATTTAGGGCGGCGTCATTGCAGGTGGGCCTCGGGGGGCCCGGGGGGATGCTCGACGGTGGCCGGCGGCTGGCTGCCGTCGGCCGAGGTCGCGGACTGGTTCTCGGTGGCGGAGCGGTCATCCCGGGCGGCGGGCAGCTGGAACCAGTAGAACCCGTGGCCGGGCAGCGTCAGCAGGTAGCTGAGCTCGCCGATCCGCGGGAACACCACGCCGCCCATGCACTCCACCGGCGTGACGCCTATGAACGGGCGCAGGTCCAGCTCGACCGGCTGCGGGAACCTGGACAGGTTGTTCACGCACAAGATGCGGTCCGAGCCGTCTGAGTCGCCGTCGGCCGAGGCGTCGGGCAGCCGGACGAAGGCCAGCACGCTCGGGTTAGAGGAGGTCAGCTCCTCGTAGATACCGGTCCCGAAGACGGGGTGCCGCTTGCGGATCTCGATCATCCGCCTGGTCCACTGCAGCAGCGAGCCGACGTTGCGCTGCTGGGCCTCCACGTTGAGCGCCTGGTAGCCGTAGATCGCGTCCATGATCGGCGGCAGGTAGAGCCGCTGCGGGTCGACCTGGGAGAAGCCGCCGTTGCGGTCCGGCGTCCACTGCATCGGCGTCCGGACGCCGTCCCGGTCGCCCAGCCAGATGTTGTCGCCCATGCCGATCTCGTCGCCGTAGTACATCACCGGCGAGCCGGGCAGGGACAGCAGCAGCGCGGTGAACAGCTCGAGCTGATTACGGTCGTTCTCCAGCAGCGGGGCCAGCCGCCGCCTGATCCCGATGTTCGCCTTCATCCGGGGATCCTTGGCGTACTCGGAGTACATGTAGTCGCGCTCGTCGTCGGTGACCATCTCCAGCGTGAGCTCGTCGTGGTTGCGCAGGAAGATGCCCCACTGGCAGCCGGCCGGGATGGTCGGCGTCTGGGCCAGGATCTCCGAGATCGGATAGCGCTGTTCCCGCCGCACCGCCATGTAGATGCGCGGCATGAGCGGGAAGTGGAACGCCATGTGACACTCGTCGCCGCCGACCTCGGCTTCGCCGAAGTACTCGATCACGTCGGCGGGCCACTGGTTCGCCTCGGCCAGCAGCACGCGGTCCGGGTAGAGCTTGTCGATCTCGGTCCGGACCCGCTTCAGGTACTCGTGCGTCTCCTTCAGGTTCTCGCAGTTGGTGCCCTCCAGCTCGTACAGGTAGGGCACGGCGTCGAGGCGGAAGCCGTCGATGCCCAGGTCCAGCCAGAACCGCAGCACCTCGATCATCGCGTCCTGGACCCTGGGGTTCTCGAAGTTCAGGTCCGGCTGGTGGGAGAAGAACCGGTGCCAGTAGTACTGACCGCGGACCGGATCGAGGCTCCAGTTGGACTGCTCGGTGTCGACGAAGATGACCCGGGCGCCGCTGTACTTGTCGTCGGTGTCGGACCACACGTAGAAGTCGCCGAACGGCCCGTCCGGTTCGCTGCGGGATGCCTGGAACCACGGGTGCTGGTCGCTGGTGTGGTTCATGACCAGGTCGGCGATGACCCGGATGCCGCGCTTGTGCGCCTCGTCGACCAGTGTCACGAAATCGCCGATGTTCCCGTACTCACCGAGCACGGACATGAAATCGGCGATGTCGTAGCCGCCGTCGCGCAGCGGCGAAGCGTAAATGGGCAGCAGCCAGATGCAGTCGATGCCGAGCCACTCCAGGTAAT
>JBAUAY010000020.1:0-1827 GCA_049676235.1 Streptosporangiaceae bacterium | reverse complement strand
GGAGCAGGGACATCCAGGCCACCCCGGCCGTGGTGAGGATCCCGCCAGCGAGGGTCAGGAAGCGGAGGCCGAGGCGTGGCAGGAGCCGCTTGGCTGCTAGCGGTCCGGCCGCCAGCAGCACGGTCATCGGGACGATGGCCACCCCGGTGCGCAGCGCGCTGTAACCGAGGATCTGCTGGAGGTAGAGGGACAGGAAGAAAAAGCCGCTGGTCATGACCACACCCAGGCAGGCCATGACGGTATTGCCCACGGCCAGGCTGCGCCGCCTGAGGATGCCGAGCGGGACGAGCGGGGCCGCGCTGCGGGCCTCGATCATTCCGAAGGCGGTCAGGAGGACCACGGCGGCGGCTAGGGCGGCGATGACGGGAGTCGATCCCCACCCCTTACTGGTGGCCTGGGAGACGGCGAAGACCAGGGAGCTGACCCCGACGGTGACGGTGAGCGCGCCCGGCAGGTCGAGGCGGGCCCCGTCACGCCTGGGCGGTGACGGCATCGGGCTGGCCGCGGCGGCGATGAGCAACGCGACGCCGATGGGGACATTGATGAACAGCACGTAGCGCCAGGAAAGCTCGGTGGTGAGCAGCCCGCCCAGCACGACCCCCACGGCGCCGGCCGAAGAGCCCACCGCGGCCCACAGGGACAGTGCGTGGGTGCGGGCGGGGCCTTCGGGGTGGCTGGCGGTGATCAAGCTCAGGCTCGACGAGGCCAGGGCGGCGGCACCGATTCCCTGCAGGACGCGCGCCGCGATCAGCAGCCAGGGATCCTGGGCCAGGCCGCCAGCCAGGCTGGCCGCGGTAAAGACCGTCAGCCCGGCCTGGAACACGCCCTTGCGGCCGAAAAGGTCGCCGGCCCGGGCCGCGAGGAGCAGGAACCCGCCGAAGGTGATCAGGTAGGCATCGACCACCCACTGCTGATCGGCCGCCGAGAGCCCGAGAGCGGTCTTCATGGCCGGCAGGGCGACGTTCACGATCGACGTGTCGATGATGACCATGAAGTTGGCCACGCACGCGATGGCCAGGATGACGCCGGGCGGCACGTGCGGCCGGGCGGCCGGCTCGGCCGAGGCCGCCGGCGCAGCGGTGGTTCTGGGGTGGGACATGACAGCGACTCCTTCGGGAAGATCTCTTCGGTTCGGAACCTATTGAACAAGTTCAAGTTGAACAAGTTCAAGTTAATTAAGCTAGTCTGAGGAATCAGGCGAGCCGGATAGGCCGGCGCGAGGATGAGGAGCGAGTCGGATGCGGTTGCGCCGTGAGCGCGTGGTGGACGTGGCGATAGCGCTGCTCGACGCCGACGGGCTGGACGCGCTGACGATGCGCAAGCTCGCCACCCGCCTGGGCGTACAGGCCGGGGCCCTTTACTGGCACTTCGCGGGCAAGCAGGCGCTACTCGACGCGATGGCCGACCGGTTCCTTGAAGACTTCGCCGCCGATCTGCCGGCCGGGTCGTGGGACGAGCAACTCGCGGCCGCGGGCTTGCGGCTACGCCAGGTGCTCCTGTCCCACCGCGATGGCGCCAGGGTCATGTCCGGCACCTACGTTGCCGAGCCCAACACCGTCTTGCTCGGCAACATGGTCATCGAGATCCTCCAGGCCGCAGGGCTGCCGCCGGACCAGGCTGGCTGGGCCGCCTTTGCCGCGTTCCACTACGTGCTCGGCCACACCATCGAAGAACAAGCACAGATCGAGCTGACCGAGGGCGGCGTCTGGGAGCCGAAGCTGACCGTGGACGGGATCGAGAACAAGCTCGCCGCCACGGCCTTTACCGCCGATCCCGCCGAGCGGTTCGGCTACGGCCTCCAGCTCTTCCTCGACGGCATCCGCCAGC
>JBAUAY010000019.1:0-6363 GCA_049676235.1 Streptosporangiaceae bacterium | reverse complement strand
GGTCTGGAAGCTGATGATGCGGTGGCCGCGGTTCTTGGACAGGTACAGGGCGCGGGCCCAGGTGTACATGGTGCCGAGCCGGTTGCCCCAGCCGACCAGGTACTGAACGTGGATGACGCCCCACATCAGGTAGGCGGGCAGGCTAGTGAACCTCAGGCCCATGGACTCGGCGACGGCCCGCCGGTGTCCGATGGTGGCCATCGACCCCTTGTCGAAGTACTGGAACGGGCCGGGCTGCTCATGGCCGGCTAGCCGGGCCTTGATCACCTTGCCGACATACTTACCTTCCTGCATGGCCGGCTGGGCCACACCGGGCAGGCGGTTCAGCGACACCATGTCCCCGATCGCGAATACCTCCGAGTGGCCGCCCACGGTGCAGTCCGGGCCAACCGGCACCCGCCCGGCCCGGTCCGTACTCGCTCCGATCTTGGCCGCGAGCAGGCCGGCCAGCGGGGACGCCTGTACACCAGCGGCCCAGATCCGCGTCTTGGCCCGGATGGTCTCGCGCCCGCCAGGAGCCTGGACGGTGATGGAGTCATGGTCCATGTCGACGGCCAGGGTGTTCAGCCGGATGTCCACGCCCATCTTCTCCAGCTCCCGCTGCGTATAACGCTGCAGTTTAGGGTGGAAGGGCGGCAGGACGGAGGGGGCGCCCTCTAGCAGGATGATCTTAGCCTCGGAGGTGTCCACGTCGCGGAATTCGCGGGGTAGCACCTTGTGGGCCAGCTCGGCGATCTGGCCGACCAGCTCCACCCCGGTCGGCCCGGCGCCCACCACCACGAAGGTCAGCCATTCTGCCCGCTCCACCGGGTCGGTGGCCAGCTCGGCCATCTCGAAGCTGGACAAGATCTTGTCACGTAGGTACCGGGAATCTTCCATCGTCTTCATCCCGGGCGCAAACTGCGCGAACTCGTCTTTGCCGAAATAGGAGTGCGTCGCCCCGGCCGCGACCACCAGCGTGTCGTACGGCAGCTCGGCCAATCGGCCGTCCGGCTCCCGCACGCGCACCGCCCGCCGGTCCAGGTCAATGTCCTCGACGTCTGCCAGCAGCACCCGCACGTTCGGCTGACCGCGGAGCACCTGCCGCAGCGCGGGAGCGATCAGCCCGGGCGGCAAGATCCCCGCCGCGACCTGATAGAGCAGCGGCTGGAACAGATGATGATTCGTCCGGTCCACCAGCGTGACCTGCACATCCGCGCCGGCCAGCGCCCGGGTCGCAGAAAGCCCGCCGAACCCGCCGCCGATCACCAGCACCCGGTGCTGTTCGCTCGCCATCGCCGCACTCCTTTCGTGCCGGCCACCAGATCCGGCAGCCGCCAGACGGCACCAGCATCCAGCCCTGCCCCGCGAAGGTCACGGCCTTCTCTACTCAGCAGAATCCCGGTAACTCCCTAGCGCCCGGCGATGGCAGCATCACAAGACGCGAAAGCCACCCGGCAAGCCAGATCACCGCCCGCCAGGCACCGTACCGACAGTGAGGTATCGCGATGCACGCAACGCAAGTGCTGGCTCTGGCCGTCGGCCACCAGGTGGTTCCTGCGCGGGCTCAGATGGCCACCACGCTCGGATTCCACATCATTCTGGCCTGCTTCGGGATCGCCTTCCCGACCATCGTTCTTGCGGCCGAGTTCCGCGGTCTTAGCCATTCCGATGACGTGGCGATGCTGCTGGCCCGGAGATGGTCGCAGGTCATGGGCGTTCTGGTCGCCGTCGGTGCCGTCACGGGAACCGTCCTGTCTTTCGAGATGGGACTGCTGTGGCCAGGACTCATGCGCACATACGGCTCGGTACTCGGCGTACCGTTCGGTTTCGAGGGGATCTTCTTCTTCCTCGAGGCGATCTTCACCGGCATCTACTTGTACGGATGGCAGCGCCTCCCGGGCTGGACGCACTTCTGGACGGGTATCCCGATCGCCCTCACCGGCATCGGGGGCGCCGTCTCGGTGATGGCAGCGAACTCCTGGATGAACTCACCGGGCGGGTTCACGCTGAGCCACGGGCGGGTCGTGGCGGTCAATCCGTGGCAAGTCTTTTTCAACCGGGCATCGCTGTATGAGACCCCGCACATGATTCTCGCGGCTTACATGGTGGTCGGCTTCATGGTGGCGTCGGTTTACGCGGCCGGGATACTCAAGGGCCACCGCGATCGTTACCACCGGCTCGGTTTCGGGCTCCCGTTCACCATCGCGGCCATCCTGACTCCCATTCAGATCTTCGTCGGCGACACGGCCGCCCGGGCCATCGCCAGTCAGCAACCGGTCAAGTTCGCCGCAATCGAGTACGTCACCCGGACCGGCCGCGACGTGCCCGAGTACCTCGGCGGCTTCTACGTAAACGGAAAGGTCTACTTCGGGCTGCGCATCCCGTACGCCGACTCGCTCTTGGTCGGCTTCAAGCCATCCACCAAGGTCACCGGGCTGAACTCGGTGGCTCCCGCCGACCGCCCGCCCGCGCTTACCCTGATCCATCTGTCCTTCGACGCCATGGTCGGGCTGGCCTTCTTGCTGCTCCTGGCGGGACTATGGGCCCTGCTGGTGTGGCGGCGCCGCCGCGGCCTGCCCAGGCAGTCGTGGTTCTGGTGGCTCGGGATTCTCTGCGGCCCGGCCGCGCTGGTGGCGATGGAGTGCGGCTGGATCGTGACCGAGGTCGGGCGCCAGCCGTGGGTGGTGTACCAGCTGATGACCACCTCACAGGCGGCGACGACCAACGGCGGAGTCATCGACAGCCTGACCGCCGTGATCGTCGTGTACGCCGTGCTCGGAGTCGCCACCGTGATCATCTTGCGGATGCTGGCGCGCCGCTGGCGGCAGGGTTCGCAAACCGAACCGGAGGCGGGTGTCCCCTACGGGCCGCCGGCTGAGCACCCCGCGCCCACTGGCCGGGAGCCGACATGATCGCCGCCGTGGTCGGGGGGATCTTGCTGGCGGGGCTGACCCTGTACGCCGCGCTGGGCGGCGCCGACTTCGGCGGCGGCCTGTGGGACCTGCTGGCCGGCGGGGACCAGCGCGGCCGGGCCCCTCGCCAGCTGATCGACGACACGATCACGCCGGTCTGGGAGGCTAATCACGTCTGGCTCATCTTCGTCCTGGTCATCTTCTGGACCGCCTTCCCGCCGGCCTTCGCGGCCGTCATGACCGCGGCCGCGTTGCCGCTGTGGCTGGCCGCGTTCGGGATCGTGCTGCGGGGCTCGGGCTTCGCCTTCCGCAAGGAGGTCGAAGCGCTGCACTGGCAGCGCCTGTTCGGCGCCGCCTTCGCCGTCTCCTCGCTCATCGTCCCGTTCTTCATGGGCACCGTGATCGGCGCGATCGCATCAGTCCGGGTGCCCGCCAACCCCGTGCACACCGACCTGGCCGTGTGGACCGGGCCCACCTCCCTGCTCATCGGCGCCCTGTTCGTCGCGGTGTGTGCCTACCTCGCGGCCGTGTTCCTCACCCAGGAGGCAAGCCGCCGCGGGGACCATCGCCTCCAGCGATACTTCGCCCAGCGCGCCGCCGTCTCCGGTGCTATCTCAGGAGCGCTCTCGCTGGCGACGCTGCTTGAGGTCCGCAGCTCGAACCCGGCCCTGTTCCACGGACTCACGCACCGGGCCCTGCCGCTCGTCATCGTCGCAGCGGGCTGCGGACTCGCCGTCGTCGCACTCCTGGCCACCGGCCGCTCGCGGGGCCTGCGCGCACTGTCGGTCCTGGGCGTGACGGCCGTAGTGTTTGGCTGGGGCGTGGCCCAGTACCCCGCGCTGCTGCCCGGCACCGGCCTGACGCTCGCCCGCGGATCGGCGCTGCATCCGATCCTCGTCACCGTCGTGGTGGTTTTCGTCGCGGCCGTCGCGCTGGTCATCCCATCCTTCCTCTTGCTGTTCTCGCTACACGGCAGGCAACTGCTCGAGGAGGAAAAGCCGGCAGGGGAAGGCTGACGCAATGAGCATCTTCGACGAACCGAAGATCGATTGTCATAACCATGTCTTCGATCCCACCCGGTTCGAGTTCTCGCCGGAGGCCTACTACTTCCCGGTCGGCGCCGAGCTGGGCACCCGATCACAGCTGACCGCGCTCTTCGAGGCTTACGGCGTACAGCGGGCGCTAGTCATCCAGCCGAACTCCGGCTATGGCGACGACAACCGCTGCCTCATCGACGTCCTGGCCCGTGGGGAGGGCCGGTTCAAGGGCATGGCGATTGTAGCCAACGACGTGTCTCGCCGTGAGCTCGAACGGCTGCGCGCCCTGCGGATAGACGGCGTGACCTTCAACGCGGCGCTACTGGGAGTGGAGCACTACTCGAAGGCCGCCGGGCTGCTAGCCGAACTGGCCGAGCTGGGCATGTTCGTCGATCTCCAGGTCCAAGCCGACCAGCTAGTGGACATGCTTCCGCTTCTTGAGGCTACCGACGCGCAGGTCGTCGTCGATCACTGCGGGCGCCCGCGGCCAGGAGCCGGACTCGATCAGCCGGGCTTCGCGGCGCTCTTGCGGCTGGCCGCCACGGGCCGGGTCTTCGTCAAGATATCGGGGTACGCCAAGTTTTCCGCTCAGTCCTATCCTTACCGGGACGCGTGGCCTTATGTGCAGAGCCTGATCCAGTCTTTCGGTGCTGACCGCTGCGTGTGGGGGTCCGACTGGCCGTTCCTGCGTGCCCCGGAGCGGATCGATTACGGCCCCTTGCTCAAGCTGATCGAGCACCTCGTCCCGGAGCCGGCTGAACGATCGAAGCTGCTGTGGCACACTCCGAACCGCCTGTTCGGGTTCGCGGACCCGCCGCGACTGCTGCGGACTGATCAGTCACTGCGTGGCTGACGAGCGTGCCAGGGTCGTCACGAGGCGAGCAGGAAACTATTCCACGGGCAGCGTCCCGGCCACGGACCTGGCGCCGCATCACGAGCACGCCGATCGCCGCCGCGAGCCACACCGGGTACTGCACCAGCCAGGCTACGCGGAACGCCTGCGGCGTGAAGCCGCCCATCGCGGTCATGACCGCTCCCATCACGGCGAGCACGAACAACGTGGCCGAAAAGCCGGCCATGTTGACCATGCTCTGCGCCACGCCGAGGTTACGGCGCGGGTTGGAGGTCCGTGCGATGTCGAACCCGACCACCGAACCGGGGCCACCCGCGGACAGCACCACAACGAGCAGCACGAGCAGCCAGCGCGGGGCGGGACCCGGGAACGCGAGGACGGCGGTCCAGGTCAGCGCGTCCGCAGCGATCACCCCCAGCAGCAGCCAGGACCGGCGCGCGGGATACCGCGATGTGAGCATGCCGACGACCGGGCCGATGCAGATCGTGCACAGGACGAACAGCGTTATCAGCGCGCCCGCCGCCGACGCCGACAGGTGCTGCGCCGATTCCAGGTAGGGCACACCCCACAGCAACGCAAACACCATCATCGAGAACTGCGTGCCCATGTGGCCGAAGAATCCGAGCCGCGTACCCGGCCGGGCCCAGACTTCCCGCAGCTGACGGCCGATCTCCCGTGCGGACATCGGCGGCGCAGACGACCATCCGCCCGCCGGCGCGTTGCGAACTACCGCGGCCGCGAGGAGAGCCACGAGCGCGCTGCCTGCGGCGGCAAAGCCGAATGCCGTGGACCAGCCCGCGTGATGCAGCAGCATCAGGAAGGGCACGGCCGACAGGATCTGGCCGAGCTGCCCCAGGATGGTCGTTAGCTGCGTGATCAGCGGGACGCGCCGGGCCGCAAACCAGCGTGGGACAAGTCCCAGAACCGCGACGAACACTATGGCGTCACCCAGCCCGACCAGGATCCGGGCCAGCACGGCCTGAGGCAGGGCAGTGGCGCTCGCCAGCACGAGCTGACCGGTGGTCAGGAAGACCCCGCTGACGACGAGCATGGCCCGCGGGCCGAACCTGTCGACGAGCACGCCGGCCGGAGTCTGGGCTGCGATGTAGACCGTGACCTGGATGAAGACGAAAGCCGCCAGCACTCCCGGGGTGATGCCGAATCGCCTGGCCGCGTCCAGCCCGGCAACTCCGAGCGACGTCCGCTGCATAACGGTCAGGACGTAGGTCAGGACTCCGACGGCCCACACGATCCACCCTCGTCCGCGGGTGATCAGTTCCCCGTTCCGGGCCGCTGGCACTTCCTTCTCTGTTACCGTCACCGACCAATCATGGCAAAAATTGCAATATCTGGCAAATATTTGCCAAATATTGCCAGTACTCGGTAGCATCAGCCTGTGCATGTCATGGGCGCAGGAGGATGAATTCGCCAGGCGAGCCGGAAGTGGCCGCGGCAAAACGACGAGCGGTCACCCTGCAGGATGTGGCCGACGAAGCCGACGTCGCCGTGTCTACCGCCTCGCGTGCCCTGTCCAACCCTGACCGGGTCAGCGCGGCGACACGCCGCCACGTGCAGAGCA
>JBAUAY010000018.1:0-2723 GCA_049676235.1 Streptosporangiaceae bacterium | reverse complement strand
TGCCGCGCGCCAGGGTGAGGACCAGCGGATCGCGGCCCTGAAGCTCGCTGAGCGTGCGCATCGTGCCGGTGTGATCCGGCAGAGCGTAATCAGGGAAGATGCCGCCAGGTCTGATGTCAGGACGCATACGACTCACGGTCGCACCAGGGGCCGTCCCGTCGCGCCCTTGAAACACACTGGCCGTACCCTGGCCGGTCCCAGCCGCCGCCCGCTGGTGGCCCGCTACCCGGCGGTGGTGCGCGGCGGCACGGTGGCCCAGAACCCGTGCACGACGGCGTCGATGACGTACCGGCCGACGATGTCGTAGCTGTCGGCGGCAACGAGGGTGCTGTTGTTGATGCCCATCGTCACTGACCCCGGCTCCTGCATCGAGGGGTCGACGGCGAAATCGCATGCTCGCGCGATGCTCACTCTCCGGAAAGCGCACAATCTGACTGGCATAGGCCAGCAGATTGGAGAAGATCATGACCATCGCGCGTCCCGGGCACGCGCCGCAGCGACGGGCCTAGCCCGGCCGGGTGGCCCTGACCAGGGCGGTGGCCGTGCTGGGCGCGTTCGTGTCCGGCTTCGTGGACGGATCGTCAGGAGCTGGCCGGACCGCTCCTGGCCGGCAGACCAGGGTGCCGCCAGGGACTGATACGGGCGCGACGGCCCGGCCCCGAGTGTGATGCTGAGGCTAGTGCCAGCCCGCCGGTGACCCGACGGGCCCGGCTGTGATCATTTCCGGGCAGGAAACGAGACAGGACCCGGACGGCACCGTGGCGGTGGGCGGGCTCAACGTGGTGCCCGGAGGGAGGCTCACCGGGCTGGTCGTGACGCGGCCGGGAGAACCGGCGTGCCCAGGGACAAGGAGAAAAGGTCATGAGCATCATTGATGAGGCGCTGAGCGCCAATGCGACCATCGCCAACGACTACGATCCCAGCCGCGGAGGGCCGCCGGCGCCTCGGATCGCGATCGTCACCTGTGCGGATCCCCGGCTGAGCAGCATCGAGCAGATGCTGGGTCTCGCCGCTGCCGATGTCGACATGATCAGGAACTTCGGCACCGTGATCGATGACGACGCGGTCCGGTCGCTTGTTCTGTCGACCAGGTTGCTGGGCACCCGGGAGATCATGATCATCAATCACACCGACTGCGGGATGCTCAGGTTCACCGACAGCGAGATGGAGGACCGGCTCCGCAAGGAGACAGGGCAGGCACCGATTGCGCCGGCCAAGTTCTACAGCTTCACCGACGCCGAGGCGAACACCAAGGAGCAGATCCAGAAGGCCAGGTCACATCCATGGATCTCGCCGGAGGTCCCAGTCAGGGGGTTCGTCTATGACGTCCTCACCGGGCGGCTCAGCGAGGTGTTCCCGGACCAGGAGACCGTGACTGGCTAGTCAGGGCGTCGCCGCCTCGGCGTGTGCCGCGCGAGAGGGTGAGTGTCAGCAGCAATAGGCCGAAGCGCCGGCATCCCGGCCCGGCGCGCCAGATAATCCCAGCGTGGTGAGTGCCGTCAGTGCGATGATCCGTGTCATCCGTGCAGGCAGCGCGCACGGTGCGCGGGGCCGTGCTTCTCATAATCCGCTGGTTGTGGGTTCGAGCCCCACCAGCCCCACATAACTAAACAAAGACTCGAAAAGCCAAATTGGCGAGGGCCGACGGTAATGCCGAGGACGAACTGCTAGCGACCGCCACAGGCCTTGCTGCGATGCTTCACATCAAGGATCAGGACCATGATCTCGTCGGACTGGCAAAGAGCTGGCCGTTCTGTTCGCCGACCTGCCGCGGGTCAGGGCCGCCGCGACCAGCCTGCCCCACCCGGTCCGGCACCCGCCGTGCGATCGGCATTGCCGCGCCTGTCCTGGTCGGCGTCCTCGTCAGCCTCGTCGTCATCGCCTACAGCCAGCACCGCCTTGGCCGCCGCCCCGCCTTCGCCGCGCCGGGGCCGAACTCCCACCCGCTGGTGCCGATCTTGGTGGTGCTGCTCGTCATCGGGTGCCTGGCCCCGCCGCTCTTACGGCCGGGACCGCTGGGAATGGCGAGGCCCGCGCTTTGATGATCGCGAAGACGTCTAACCCCGGTATTGGGGCACACCCCTACGGCACCAGCCGCACCGGCAGGGACTCCAGGCCGTGGATGAGGGTGAGGCGGGAGCGTACTGTAAGTCTTCGCCTCCACCTTGATCGTGGAACGCCGCCGTGTTGTGCGTCATGCTGTCAGTCCACTTCGTTACCATGACCCTCATGAGTGAACTGACCGCCGGTGACACCCACGAGGTGATTCGTCATAGCGATCAGGTGGTAGCGGTGGTCGTGCCCATCGAGGAGTACCAGCAGCTACGCCAGGCGATGCAAGAGCAGCAGATCAATGAAGAGTTCGACGCTGCCCGGGCCAGATACCTGTCCCGGCGTGAGGCCGGGGCGATCCGCTACGTGTCGCATGAGGAAGCGGGCCGCCGCCTAGGCATGCCATCCTGGTGAGCGATCAGGTCAACTGGGAGATTCAGGCTCTAGACCAAACCACGCTGTTCTGGGGTATATCCGCCGGACCATCAAACCCGCGTTCGGGTCCACGTAGGTCCGCGGCCCGCTGACGGAACACACCGGAAGCCTGGGTGTTATCAGCCCATCACATTGTTCGCGCTCTCCGCATGGGGCTGGCGAAGGCGTGAGTAGTGCCCGAGGTTTATTTCGTTCTTGGTGAAGTGTCCGCTAAACAGAACCGGATCCGAGTCGTG
>JBAUAY010000017.1:0-7487 GCA_049676235.1 Streptosporangiaceae bacterium | reverse complement strand
CGGCCCGGCCGTGCTCCCTGCTGCCGCAGCACGCAGAGGGCTGGTTCGGCCGACCCGGCCTGTCCGGGCACCGGCTGGACACCGGAGCAGGCTCCCCGGCCGCCGGGCGCGACTGGTCGCCGCTCTTCCTGCCGGTGCGGTCCGAGCACGATGGCCGCCGGGCCCGGGTCGAGGCGACAGACAAGGCCGCCGGCCTTCAGCTGGTGACCGAGGTCGAGGCGGTGCCGGGCGGCGCGATCCGGGCCCGGCACACGCTGACCAACCAGGGCCGCCAGCCTTACGTCGTCGACGGCCTGGAGGTGGTCTTCCCCTTGCCGGGGCGGGTCGGGGAGGTCCTTGACTTCACCGGGCGGCAGATCGCCGAGCGCATCCCGCAGCGCCATCAGATCGGCGACGGGCTGTGGCTGCGCGAAGGCCGCCGCGGTCATACCGGCCACGACTCGGCCACCGTCCTGGTCGCCGGAGTCCCCGGGTTCACCTTCGGCCGCGGCGAGGCCTACGGCCTGCACGTCGCCTGGAGCGGCAACACCGTGCACCGTGTCGAGCGAGTGCCATCCGGCCCTGGCGTGGCCGGGGAGGATGCCGGACCCCGCGAGCGGCTGCAGCCGGGAGCGACCACCATCGGCGGCGGCGAACTGCTGCTGCCCGGCGAGATCACCCTGGCCGAGGGCGAGTCGTACAGCACCCCCTGGGTCTACCTCGCGGCGGCCCGGTCCGGCCTGGATGACCTGTCGGCGCAGTTTCACGGCTACCTGCGCTCGCTGCCCGCGCACCCGCGCTCACCCCGCCCGGTCAACCTCAACGTCTGGGAAGCGGTCTACTTCCGCCACGACTTCGGCAAGCTGATGGCGCTGGCTGATGCCGCCGCCGACCTCGGCGTAGAGCGATTCGTGCTGGACGACGGCTGGTTCCGTGGACGCCGCAGCGACGAAGCCGGCCTGGGTGACTGGTGGGTCGACGAGGACGTCTGGCCGGGCGGACTGCACCGGCTCGCCGATTATGTGCGCGGCCGCGGCCTGCAGTTCGGGCTCTGGATCGAGCCTGAGATGGTCAACCCGGACTCCGATCTCTACCGCGCGCACCCGGACTGGATCCTCGCCACCGGCCAGCGGGTGCCGCCGCTGCAGCGTCACCAGCTGGTGCTCGACCTGACCAGGCCCGAGGTCGCCGGCTACCTGCTCGAACGGATCAGCGGGCTGCTGTCGGAATACGAGATCTCCTACGTCAAATGGGACTGCAACCGCGACATCGTCGACGCCGGCAGCGGCGCCCGGGCGGGCGCCCCGGCCGCGCACGGCCAGGCGCTGGCGGTGTACGCACTGCTCGACGAGCTGCGGGCCCGGCATCCGGGCGTGGAATGGGAATCCTGCGCGGCCGGCGGCGGCCGGATCGACCTGGGCATGCTGGAACGCGTCCAGCGGGTCTGGACCTCGGACATGACCGATGCCCTCGCCCGGCAGTCGATCCAGCGCTGGACCGGGCAGCTGGTGCCGCCGGAGTACCTAGGCGCGCACGTGTCGGCGCCGTTCTCTCACCAGACCGGCAGGTACATGCCGATGTCGCTGCGCGGCGCCACGGCCCTGTTCGGTCATTTCGGCATCGAAGCCGACATCACGCAGGCCAGTGCCGACGATATCGCCGAGCTCGCCGACTGGATCCGGCTCTACAAGCGGCATCGCGCTCTGATCCACTCCGGCCGTGTCGTCCGGATCGACACCCCGGACGACACCGCGTGGATGCATGGCGTCGTCGCGGCGGGCCAGGCAGCGGCCCTGATGTGCTACGTGCAGCTCGACGAGCCCAGGAATGATCAGCCCGCCGCCCTGCGGGTACCGGGACTTGACCCGGTTCGGCGCTACCGGGTCACGGACGTGACGCCTGGCGTGCGGCTTCCCCGCCGGGCCGGCCTTGCCGATGGGCGCATAGCCGACGTCGAGGCCTCCGGCGCCGCGCTGGCCGAGATCGGCCTGGCCATTCCGGCCCAGCGGACGCTGACGGCAGCCGTCATTCTCATTGAGGCGCTCTGAATCATGCCTGATGTGTCCGCCCGCATGCCGGTGATGAGGGCCAATGACCCGCGATGACCTGCGGGTACGGAAAACCGCCGTAACGCTTGCTGATGGCCGGGCGCTGATGAACTTCGGTGCCGTCCCCGAACGGCCCGGCGATTATCCCGATCTGCGGCAGCTGGCGGCGGTGCATATCCAGTCGCAGGCCCGCTGGGACCAGCTGCTCGGCGAATGGGTGATCATCGCGAGCCACCGGCAGGACCGGACCTTCCAGCCCGCGGCCGGCCAGTGCCCGCTGTGCCCGTCATCGGCGGGCAGCCTGACCGAGATCCCGCCTCCGGACTATGAGGGCGTCGTCTTCGAGAACCGCTTTCCCACGCTCAGGGCCCAGGGGACTGACACCGGCGACGGCGATCACGGGACCGGGGCCGGGCGGCAGCCCGCCGCCGCGGCAGCGAGCGGCTCGCCGCCCGACATCTCTGCCTGGCGCCAGGCGCCGGTCCGCCGCGGCCGCGTTGATTTCGCGCTGCACCTGGAGCTGTTTACCATCAGGCGAGCGCCAGGCAAGCTGAAGTACCTGGCCGGATCGGAATCGGGCATGGGCGGGTGCGCCAACGACGTCGCCCCCGAGGCGGCCAAGCGCCTGCGCGAACTCGGCTGACGCTCTGCCCGGCAATCAGCGCAACATGCTGGGGAGGGGGAGACGGATGCGGCGATCATGGGCCGCGGCGGCCGCCGTGCTTACCCTCACCCTGGGCGCCGCGCTAGCGGCGACGGCAGCGCACCGCCCGCCTCCGGAGACCGACAGCGCGACCGGCGGACCGCCCCCCATGGGCTGGAGCAGCTGGAGCTTTCTGCGCCACCACCCCACTGCCGCGAGCATCGAGGCGCAGGCGCGTGCGATGAAGAGCAGCGGCCTTGCTTCGTATGGGTACCGCTATGTCAACGTTGATGATTTCTGGATGGCCTGTAACCGCAACGGGCCTGAAGTCGACTCATACGGCCGCTGGATACCGGACCCCGCCGCCTTCCCGGCCGGGATCGCGGCGGTGGCCAGCCGCGTTCACGCCGAGGGCCTGAAATTCGGCTTGTATGTCACGCCAGGGATTCCGGAGAACGCCGTGCGGCGAAATACCGCGATCGAGGGAACACCGGATACCGCCGACCAGATCGCCGACACCTCCGTCACGGAAATGAACTACAACTGCGGGCACATGTACGGCATTGACTACGCCGCGCCCGGCGCCCAGGACTACATAGCTAGCTGGGCCGACGAATTCGCCTCCTGGGGCGTCGACTACGTCAAGCTAGATGGAGTGGGCACCTGGGATATTCCCGATGTCGAGGCATGGTCGGCGGCGCTGCGCCAGACCGGCCGCCCGATAGTGCTGGAACTGTCTAACACGCTGGCCATCTCTGATGCTGCGCGCTGGGCCTCCCTGGCCGACGGGTGGCGCACCAGCGGCGATATCGAGTGTTACTCCTGCGAAACGGATGGCGGCAGTTACCCGCTTACCGACTGGGCTCACGTAGCCAGCCGGTTCGATGCGGTCGCCCGCTGGCAGCCTTACGGCGGTCCGGGTGGCTGGAACGATGAGGACTCGCTGGAGGTAGGCAACGGGGCAGATGAGGGTCTCACGGTGCCGGAGCGGCAGACGATGATGTCGCTGTGGTCGCTTGGCAGCGCACCCCTCATCCTCGGCACCAACCTCACCGATCTGACCTCCGTCGACCAGGCCATGCTGGAAAACCGCGCGGTGATCGCGGTCGATCAGGACGGCATCGCCGCCCGCCGCGTCATCGATAGCGCCAGCGAGCAGGTATTTGCCAAGCGGCAGCCCAACGGAATCTGGTACATCGGCGTCTTCAACACCGGCACATCTGCGCGCCGGACTTTCCAGGTATCGCTGGCGCAGCTCGGGCTGAGCCACGAGGTCAGGGTCACCGATTTGTGGACCGGCCGGTCCCTGGGCATCGTAAGCGGCAGCTACACGGCCACCATCGCGCCCGGCGGAGTAAGCCTGATCTCGGCAAGACCTATACCGGCACCGGTGAGATCGTCAACGGTGGTGCACCACGAGAGCCGTGCGGGCCCGGGCCACCAGCTCGACGGGCAGTTCCTGGCGCCGCGGGTGAAGCCGTTCCCCGCGGAGCGTGGGTGGACCTAAATCGGAACCGGATCGCACCTTAAGGCGGTTCGGGTAGGTCAGCGGGGGTGTCCGTTACTGACGCCGTCCGGACACGAAGATCACGGCCACTGACCGTCACACACCAGGGAGATCGCCCGTCCCTGGACGCGATTCCAGGCGACCTGCGCCGGAACCAGAACCCGCGCTAACGGGGCTCCACAGCACCAGCCTGACCTCGCCAGACAGCCGCTAATCGCGGGTTTTCGTTCCGATGCAGGTCCACCCCCTAGCCTAGCCGGGCCTGCGGCCGCTGTGGCGCTCCGTGTTCGGCTCGGCCAATTACTGTCGTTGGTTATGGCACGAGTCGTGGCACGGCGCACCCGTAGAAATGGGTGCAATGACGGTCATTATTGCGAAAGTCTGCGGCATCTGTGCAGCTAGCGGGGCTGAGGTACTGGGCCGGACTACTTTTAACCCATTGGTTCAGGGTTCGACCCCCTGGCGCCCCACCAGGTAAAACACCATCTTGATCATGGTCCTCGTGGACCGACTCGTGGACCGAGTGTCAGTGGTCCGAGTTACTGTTATGGGCAAGAAGTCGCCCAGGCACATAGAGCAACTGCCTAGCGGATCCTGGCGGGTGAAGGTCCATGGAGGAACCGATCCGCTGACGGGCCGCGAGATCCGGCTGCGGAAGACCTGCTCGCCGCCCGGTTCGACCTGCGCGACACTGCGGCGCGGTTCGGCCATGGCAGCGGCGGGGCCGCCACGTTGCGGCATTACGCCGACCCGGTATCGGAAGTCGATCGCCGAGCGGCAGCTTATCTCGCAGTACTTACCGCCGGTTCCGCCGACGGGACGACAAACTGAACCTGCGTTATCTATGGGGAGGGATCGAGCGATATGGCGCGAACGCAGGACGGCCACCTGTGGGCGCTGGCGCACGCCGAGCGCGCCGCGCTGGCGGAAGATCTCGCAGGCCTCGGCGCAGAGCAGTAGCGGCATGACACCTTGTGCGGGAAATGGGACGTCGAGCAGGTGGTCGCCCACCTCACCGCTGCGGCAAGCCTCAACCAGATGCGGTGGCTGCGGAGCATGCTCGGCGCGCGTTTCCGCCCTGACGTGCACAACCAGCGGCGGCTCGCCGAGCACTGCGGTAGCACCCCCGCCGAGACGCTTGACCGGTTTCGCGGCGTCATCACCAGCACTACCGCACCCTCATCGCATACCCCGGCCTACCTCGGCGAGGTCGTTGTACATACCCAGGACATCCGCCAGCCGCTTGGGCTCGTGCGGACACCGAGCGTCGACGCGCTGACGCCAGTGGCCGACTTCTTCGCCCGACGCAACTTCACCGTGGCCAGCCGTACCAAGGCAGCCGGTCTGCAGCTGCGAGCAGACGACGGGCCGTTTGCCACGAGCGCCGGTCCCCTGGTCACCGGATCAACCCTCGCGCTCGTGATGAGCATGGCTGGCCGCGTATCGTACCTGGCCGAGCTTGACGGCCCAGGCGTGCCGACCCTGCGGTCACGTCTCCAAGCCACCGCAGCCTGAACCGCCGCTGCCCCGCGGGACTCTCAGCGGACGGTGGAGGAGCGGGGCTGCGATATTCCGCCGCCCGCTAGGGTGGGTGCCGTGGACAGCTACGCTCTTGGTGATTTCTCGGTCTCTCGCGTCGGCTTCGGCGCCATGCAGCTGCCCGGCCCGGGCGTCTGGGGGCCGCCGCGTAACCGCGGCGAGGCGCTGAAGGTGCTGCGCCGTGCCGTCGAGCTGGGCGTGGACCACATTGACACCGCGCAGTACTACGGGCCCGACGTCGCTAACGAGCTCATCCGCGAGGCGCTACACCCCTACCCGGACAACCTCGCACTGGTCAGCAAGGTCGGCGCACGCCGTGACCAGACCGGGGGATGGCTACCCTACAACCAGCCTGATCAGCTGCGCAGCGGCATCGAGGACAACCTGCGCAGCCTCGGCATGGAGCAGCTGGCCGCCGTGAACCTGCGGCTGACGGGCGACGAGCCAGACCAGCAGTTCGACGATCAGCTCACTGCCATGATCCAGGCCCGCGAGGATGACCTGATCGGCGGCGTCGGGCTGAGCAACGTCACCCTCGGACGGCTGCGCCACGCGCTGGAGCGCACCCCGATCGCGTGCGTACAGAATCCGCTGAACCTAGCCGACCGCTCCTCGATACCCGTCCTGCAGGAATGCGCCGCGCGGGGAATAGCGTTCGTGCCGTTCTTCCCGCTGGGCTCGGCCTTCGCACCGGACAACCCGGTGCTGGGCAATCCGGATGTCCGGGCAATCGCC
Organism: Streptosporangiaceae bacterium; assembly: GCA_049676235.1. Taxonomy (GTDB): domain Bacteria; phylum Actinomycetota; class Actinomycetes; order Streptosporangiales; family Streptosporangiaceae; genus Palsa-504. The sequence continues at coordinate 1,036 of JBAUAY010000017.1, read as the reverse complement.
GAACGGCTCGGTGCTACCCCGGCCCAGATCGCGCTCGCTTGGACCCTGGGCCTGGCGCCCAACGTTCTGCTGATACCCGGCACCTCCTCGGTGGCGCACCTGGAAGAGAACCTCGCCGTCGCCGACGTCACGCTCGACGAGCAGGCGCAGCGGAAGCTCACCGGAGCCGAAGAATAGCCGTTCCGCGTCGATGACATCGCTGGCCACCACAGTGCCCCGGCCGCGCTGTCCGGATCGAGCCGGACCAGCCAAGCCTCCCGCGATCGCTGCCAACAACTGATGTTGCCCCGTTAGTACAGAAGTCTGGGCTCGGAGCGGGGCCTGGCCACCCCGAGCCCAGACGGGAGAGGGCCAGAAACTCGACCCCCTCGAACACGATCATGCCGCTTGATTCTTAAACAATGCTAGGACGCAGCTGTGAACCCGCCTATCAAAGTGAATGCGGTGAACGCGCGGTAACTACGCGGCGACGTTACGCGCCGGGCGGCAGCTGGCAGCATGCCAGACGGCCATGACGCGAGCTGCTCCCCCATGCCGATTCCAGGCGCGCCGCGGCGCGCTGAGCACGCGCGGCCAATTCTGGATCACGCATCGCGCGACCCTCCCCCTGAGAGCGGACCGGCCCCGGCACCGTGTCTTCTCGGATGCGCCGGCGGGCAAATCTCTGCCGGACAGCACCCTCAATGTGACACTCTGCCACCGGGGCCGACCCCCCATTCCCTTGATCGAGTGCTGCCGCATTCATCCTGAACGGCGCCTGACCGACACCGGCCGACGAAGACGGCAGAAGATCACTCGGAACGCTGCTGCGGAATACCTGCGAGCAGTGCACGAACCTCAGTCTCCCGGTAGCGCCGGTGTCCCCCCAGCGTGCGGATCGAGGTCAGTTTTCCGGCCTTCGCCCATCGCGTGACGGTCTTGGGGTCGACGCGAAACATCGTGGCGACCTCCGCGGGCGTCAACAGTGGCTCGGCCTCTGGTGTACGTGCGGACATGTGTGTGGCCTCTCCTCCTGGACCAGTGTTGCGATCCTGCG
>JBAUAY010000016.1:0-1670 GCA_049676235.1 Streptosporangiaceae bacterium | reverse complement strand
GTGCCAGATAGCGGCGGCCATGGCCAGCAGCCGCTGGGTGATTCGCGTGTAGATGCCTTCCGTGGTGCGGCCGCCGTGGCGTTCCAGGTCGAGCTGGCCCTTGAGGGTGTCGTTGACCGATTCGATCCACTGGCGGATCCAGCCGATCGAGCCGTGCCGTGGTGCCTCGTCGCGGCGGTCCGGACGGACCAGGCCAAGCCCGAATCCGGCAGTGAGCAGGTCCTCGAAGTCCCGGCCGGCGAAGCCCTTGTCCCCGATGAGGGTCAGTCCCGGCCGCAATGCCCCGGTGCGCCCGGCGTGCGCGAGCAGCTCCGCGGCGACTTCGCGTTCACCGATCCTGGGGCTGGCCAGGCACCAGGCCACGGGCATCCCGTCCGGGGTGGTGACCAGGTACAGCTTCAGGCCCCAGTACCAGCGCGAATGCGCCGCGCAGTAGCCGTAGCCCGCCCATCCGGCCAGCTCGGACCGCTTGACCGTCTCCCGCGAAGCGCCGCACGGCACCGGGGTGGCATCGATCAGCCGGACCTGGTCGTGCCACGACGGGCATTCGCGGGCCAGGTAGTCCATTACCGCTGCCAGCAGCGGCCCGGCCGCCTTGAGCCGCTTGTGGTAGCCGGGCTGCTTCGGCAGATAGGGGAACAGGTGCCCCAGCTGGGCGTAGCACATGCGCAGCCAGTGGTGCTCGGACCGGGCACCCAGCAGGACCTGGGCTACCGCCAGGCATGCCAGCTCGGCGTCGGACAGTCTCTTCGGCCGGCCGGGCCGTCGCCGGAGCTGGGCAGAGGGGATCACGTGGTCGTCGATCAGCACGTACAGTGCCGTCAGGAGGGTTTCCAGGTCTGCAGTCACGAGCGACCATGGATGCCCTCCTCCCATTTCATGATCAACCCGACACGCCGCACCGGCCTGGGTTGGGAATCACTCATCCAGAGAGGCTGCGCCTCGGACCGCCGAGTTTCGTGGTTCCGGTCTCGCGTAGCTGACTGCAGGTTCATCCTCAGACCGTAGAAGCACGTACTGAGGGTGATCATGATGGAACGTCATGAGCTGACTGCGGCGGACCCGGCGGTGGTGACTGCCGCGGATATGGTGGCCGGGCACGTCACGCTGGATATCTCCTGCCTGGACCGGTTGTACCTCAATGGCTATGTCGCCAAGCTGCAGACTCCCGGCGGGGTGGTCTACTTCTTCCACGATCACCGGGGCAAGCCGATCGCGTCCCCGGCGCTGTTCGAGCCGATCGGGAACAAGTTCCGCCGGGACATCAAGGACTGGGCGCAGGCCAACGGCGTCCCGGTGATCCGTTTCAAGGCCGGGGAGCGCAAGGCTGACGTGATGGCCCCGTACCTGGAAGCCGCTGCCGCGACCGGGCGGTCGCAGGTGGTGGCGATCGGCTGCGCCCAGGAGTTCCAGCTGGTGTGGACGGCCCGCAAGCGGGACACCGATCCGGGCGGATGCCCGCAGTTCTCCTTCACCAAGGAGCAGCGCCGGGTGTCGGTGTTCTACGTCTACATCTGGGACACCACGATGGGCAGCGGGTTCATCAAGATCTGCACCTACTTCCCCTATCCGGTCAAGGCGTGGGTCAATGGGCACGAGTGGGCCAAGCGGCAGGCGCTGGCCGCCGGGATCGGCTTCACCGCGCTGTCCAACGGGTTCGCCTCCTGCGA
>JBAUAY010000015.1:0-4814 GCA_049676235.1 Streptosporangiaceae bacterium | reverse complement strand
GAAGAGCATGGTCTTGACGCGCTTGACCCGGATCCCGGCGAACAGCGCGGCTTCGGGGCTGGCGCCCATGGCGTAGATGGACCGGCCGGTCGCGGTGGCGTGCAACACCACGCCGAAGATCACGGCGAGCACGATGAAGATGGCCACGGAATAGGGGATGTAGGTGTGCGGGATCGGATTGACCCCGATGCGGTTGTAGGGCGCGGGGAAGTTCGAGACCGTGTTGGAGCCCAGGATGATGAGCGCGATGCCGCGGTAAAGGCCGAGCGTGCCGATCGTCACCGCCAGGGACGGCAGGCCGACGCGGGTCACCAGCAGGCCGTTGAATAGGCCGGCGACCACGCCGAGCACGGCCAAGACGACGAAAATGGCCAGGATGGGCCAGTGCTTGCTCCATAGGAAACCGAGCATGGCGCTGGACATGCCGAGGATCGATGCCACGGAGAGGTCGATCTCTCCGCTGATGATGATGAGTGTCATCGGCAGCGCCATGATCGCTATCTCGCCCGAGCTCACGCCCATATTGAAGAAGTTCCCGCTGGTCAGGAACTGTGACGAGGTGAGGACGCCAAACACCACGACGGCCACGGCTACGATGGCCAGGCCCGTTTCCCAGCGCAGCGCGGGCTGCAGTGCCGACCGAAGCCCGCTGGCCCGCCGGGGCGGGGTAGCGCGCTGCGCTTCCGCTTTCTCCGGCCGAGGGCCCTCGGGCGGGAGGGCGTTCTGATCAGGTTCCAACGCCGGAACTCCTTTTCCGCAGCGCGGCCGCGAGCTTGACAGAGATGCCGCGGTCCAGCGTGATGGCCACCAAGAGCAGGAAACCGGCGATGGCCTGGTCCCAGTCCGGCGAGATCCCGAGCACGTTCAGCGCCGAGCTGATGGTGCTCAGCAGGAGCGCCCCGACCGCCGCCCCGACCGCGCTGCCGCTCCCGCCGAAGATGGCCACACCGCCGACCACCACGGCCGAGATCACCGTCAGTTCGTAGCCTGTCCCCGCGGTGGAGTCGATGGTCTGGTACTGCGCGGCCCACAGCACGCCGGCCAGCCCGGCAATCGCGCCGCTGATCGCGAAGGCTGTGAAGACCCGCTTGCCGGCGGGGATCCCGGCCAGGCGCGCCGCTTCCGGATTCGAGCCGATCGCGTAAAGCTCGCGCCCGGACCGGAAGGACCGAAGGTAGTACGCCCCGGCCCCGATCACCGCGGCGATCACGATCGCCAGGTACGGAACCCCGAGCACATTGGCCCTGGGGATCGCGATGAAGCTGGACGGGAGCGTCTGGGCGACTACTTCGTTCCCGCCCACGATGAGGATGTCGATTCCCCTGATGATGTAGAGGGTGGCCAGCGTGACCACCAGGCTGGGCACCCGGCCGATGGCCACCATCAGGCCGTTGGCGACGCCGCAGGCGAGACCGATCCCCAGTCCCACCAGGAAGACAACCGGGATGGGAATACCCGGTGAGTGCCCGAACAGGTTCGTGGAGACGTAGGCCGACAGACCCAGGACCGAGCCGACCGACAGGTCCACGTTCCGGCTGATGACCACCATCGTCTCGCCGAGCGCGAGGAGGGCGTACACCGTGGTGTTACTGAGGATGAACTGGATGTTCGCCTGGTCGATGAACCGTGGCTGGATGCTCGCCGTGATCGCGACGAACACGACCAGGACGGCGATGATGCCGGACTCCCGGATCCGGAACACCCGCTCGGTGAGCTTACGCGAGCTGGTCCCGGCGGGCGCGCTGGAAGGATCTTGGCGCTCGGTCAACGCGGCGCTCATCGCGCCTGCTTCTGGAGCTGGCCGGTGGCCGCGGCCATGATCTTTTCCTCCGAGACCTCCGCGTGGGCGAACTCCGCGGTCAGCCGCCCCTCGCGCATCACCAGGATCCGGTCCCCGAGGCGCAGCACCTCCGGGAGCTCCGAGGAGATCACCAACACCGCGACCCCGTCCCTGGCCAGCTGCACCAGCAGCTCATGTACTTCTGCCTTGGTGGCGATGTCGATCCCGCGGGTCGGCTCATCCACGATCAGCAGTGCCGGCTTGCGCCCCAGCCACTTCGCGAGCACGGTCTTCTGCTGATTGCCGCCGGACAGGCGGGACACCGGGTCGGTGAGCTTGCCGTACTTGAGTTTCAGCCGGACGGCCCAGTCTGCGGCGAACGCGCGCTCGGCCGCGGCCCTGACCAGCCCCGCCTTCCGGAGCCTGGCCAGCGACGCGAGCGCCACGTTCTGCTGCACGGACATGTCCATGACCAGCCCCTGCTGGCGCCGGTCCTCGGGCACGAAGCCGATGCCCGCCGCCATCGCGGCGGTGGGCGACGCGCGGTGCAGCCCTCGTCCCTGCATCAGCACCGACCCGGCGTCGTACCGGTCGATGCCGAATATCGCCCGTGCGACCTCACTGCGTCCCGACCCGACCAGCCCGGCCAAGGCGACGATCTCCCCGGCCCGCACGTCCAGCGATATGTCGATGAATACGCCTTCCCGGGTCAGGTGCTCAACCTTCAGGACAGGATCGCCAGGCGTGCCGCGCTCCCCGGCCGGCCGCTGCACCATCTCCCGGCCCACCATCGCCCGCACGAGATCATCCGTGGTGAGGCCCGCCAGTTCCCTGGTGAGCACGTGCCTGCCGTCGCGCATCACGGTCACTCGCTGGCAGATCGCGAAGACTTCCTCGAGGCGGTGCGAGATGAACAGCACCGCCGCGCCTGCCGCGCGCAGTGTCCGCACTACGTCGAACAGCCGGCCGACCTCGGTCGCGGACAGAGCGGCTGTGGGCTCGTCCATCACGATGACCCTCGCGTTCAGCGAGAGCGCCTTGCCGATCTCGACGATCTGCTGGTCGGCGATGGAAAGACCGCGGCAGACCCGGCCCGGGTCCAGGCGCACTCCCAGCCGCTCGAACAACGCCATCGCCTCTGCCCGCATGAGCCGGCGGTCGATACGCCTGCCCGAGCGCATCGGCTGGCGTCCCATGAAGATGTTCTCCTCGACGCTCAGGTCAGGAAACAGCGTGGGCTCCTGATAGATCACCGCGATCCCCGCGGTCTGGGCGTCGGCCGGACCGTGCAGCAGGACCGGGCTGCCGTCAATGACCAGCGAGCCCGTGTCGGGCTGGTATACGCCGGCCAGGATCTTCACCAGCGTCGACTTGCCGGCGCCGTTCTCTCCTACCAGGGCGTGCGCTTCGCCGCCGTAGAGGTCGATGGACCCGTGCACGATGGCCTGGACCGCTCCGAACGACTTTGACGCGTCCTGCAGCGACAGCAGCGGGTCGGCCGGGTGGGCGTCCGCCGCCGGTGCGGGCCCGGCATTTCCGTCGGCGGGGGTAATGCCGTCAGGACCCACGGCGCTATCTCCCCTCGACACGGTGGCTGTTGCAGTTCGTTCTGGTGGAGCCTGGTGTGACACCGTGGAACGTTTCAAATATGTGAAGCAGTGTCGGACCGTAACACGAACCTGTCAATAGGCTCTGTGTCCCGGTGCTTGAATCGTTACAGGCAGGTTTCAGGGCCGTTGCCTACGCGGGTGCCTGACTGAAGTCCTCCCGCCCGATGCAGCCGCGAATCTTTCGTGCCCCATGATGGGAGTTGGTTTGACACGGTCCAATGGACCTATGAAACTGGCTGCACAGGAGGACGCCGTGGCGGATGCGCCGGTGAGCATCAGGGAGGTCGCCGCCCTGGCGGGCGTTTCGGTTGGGACCGTGTCCAACGTGCTCAACCGGCCGGGCGTCGTGGCGGAACCGACCCGCAGCCGGGTCCAGCAGGCGATCAAGTCACTGGGCTTCATCAGGAACGAGTCGGCTCGCCAGCTCCGGGCCGGACGGAGCCGCATCATCGGGCTTGTCGTCCTCGACGTCGCGAACCCGTTCTTCACCGACGTGGCGCGCGGTGTCGAGGACGAGGCCAGCGAGTCGGGACTGGCTGTCATCCTGTGTAACAGCGACGATCAGCAGGCGAAGGAATCCGGCTACCTTGAGCTGCTCGAAGAACACCGGGTGCAGGGCATCTTGATCACGCCGGTGTCCGGTGCCGACGAGCGACTGACCCTGCTGCAGCGCAGGGGCACCCCGGTGGTCCTCGTGGACAGCAGGTCGCCATCTGGTGGCCAGTGCTCGGTGTCGGTTGATGACGTGCTGGGCGGCGATCTGGCCGTGTCACATCTGCTGGAGGCGGGCCACAAGCGGATCGCGTTCGTCGGGGGACCGATGAGCATCCGACAGGTGGCTGACCGCCGTGATGGTGCCCTTCGGGCGCTGGAACGCGCCAACGGCACCGGGGCGGGCCTGCATGTTATGGAAACTCCGGCCCTGAATGTATCGGCCGGGCAGCAGGCTGGCGCGGCACTCGCGGAGTTCCCGGCGGGAACCAGGCCTACTGCCGTCTTTTGCGCAAACGATCTGCTCGCGCTTGGTGTGCTCCAGGAAATGACGGCTCGCCGGATCCGGGTTCCCGAAAGCGTCGCCCTGGTGGGCTACGACGACATCGACTTCGCGGCGTCGGCGGCGGTACCGCTGTCCTCGGTGCGCCAGCCCCGCCATCAGCTCGGCCGGTCGGCTGCCCAGCTGCTGATAGACGAGACGCTCGGCGGGGAGGCACACCAGCACCGGCAGGTTATCTTCCAGCCGGAACTGGTGATCCGCCAGTCCAGCCGGGCGCAGCGACGCCGCCCGGGGCGGCAGCCGCGTTCCGCTGCGCCCGCGGAGGCGCTGGCGGCCGAAGCCTAGCGACAGCACCACCGACCGGCAGCGGCACTACCTATCGCTGTTCCAAGAGCAGCGTTCCTACGGCGTCCTGCTTACCCCGGTGGGC
>JBAUAY010000014.1:0-5929 GCA_049676235.1 Streptosporangiaceae bacterium | reverse complement strand
CTCCCAGGGTCATGGGGATCCGCACCGACCGCGCGCAGCATGTCCGCGCGCAGTTGGGCCGGCTCCGGCCGGCTGACAGCGCCGCGCAGGATCTCGGCGTCCTCCGGGTGCCGGGCCAGGTGGTCGGCCAGTCCCGCGCTGACGCCGAGCACCGCGGTCAGCCGTTCGCGGAAGTCCTGCTCGGCGCGGAGCGCGGCGCGCAGGACGTCGGTGCGGGCGGCCGCGGCCGTCGGGGTCTTTTGGGTCTTCTGGTTGGCGCCGTTGCGGGCAGCGGCCGCGAACAGCCTAGCCATCCCGATCAGGGCCAGGTCGGGGTCGGCCGCGGCGGCGATCGCGGCCACCACCGGGTCGGCCTTCAGCTCGGCCGCGGGCGTGCCGAGGTCGTTGAGCAGGAGGAGTTCGGCCCGCGCGGCATCCGCGAATCCCATCCGCGCCAGCCACCCTGCCAGCGTGGTCCGCGAACCACTCACCTGAGCAAAGTAACCGATCCCCGGCGGCGCCGTAATAGCCGGGCCCCCAGAGGCGACCGGAAGATACCTGACCAAGCCGAAGGGGCACGGCGTTGCCTGGACTGTGTTCTTCCCCCGACCCACCCCAGGCGCCACGAAGGAAGGCGACGCCTTGGAGCGCCCCGGAGGCGAGTAAAAAGATACAGTGGCCTCGTTCGGCCGAGGCAGGGAGCAGGGCGTGAGATATCTCTACATCGCGGGAAAATGGACCGAAGCCGCGGACGACGGCACGTCGCAGACTATCAACCCGTACGACGCGACCCCGCTGGACACCCTGGCCGAGGCGGGCCCGGCCGATGTCGACGCCGCCGTGGCGGCGGCCCGGGAGGCGTTCGACGATGGCCCCTGGCGCCGCTCGACGGTGACCGAGCGGGCCGCGCTGCTCAGCAAGATCGCCGACCTGCTGCAGCGGGACCGCGAGCAGCTGGCGCACACCGAGAGCCTGGACACCGGCAAGACGCTGAACGAGGCGCGCGCGGACGTGGACGACACCACCGCCGTGTTCCGCTATTACGCCGGGATCGCCGGCGATCACGCGGGACGGGTGGTCGACCCGGGCCGGCCGAACGTGACCAGCCGGATCACGCACGAGCCGGTCGGCGTCTGCGCGCTCATCGCGCCGTGGAACTACCCGCTGCTGCAGATCTCCTGGAAGCTCGCGCCGGCCCTGGTCGCGGGCAACACGACCGTGATCAAGCCCAGCGAGCTGACACCGCTGTCCACCGTGGCCCTGGTCGGGTTGTTCGAGGAGGCGGACATCCCGCCGGGGGTGCTGAACCTGCTGCTCGGCCAGGGCGGCACGGCGGGACAGGCGCTGGTCGCGCACCCTTCTGTGGACATGATCTCCTTCACCGGCGGGCCGACGACCGGCGAGAACATCATGGCCGCGGCGGCGCACGGGGTGCGGCGCGTCGCGCTCGAACTCGGCGGCAAGAACCCGAACATCGTGTTCGACGGCACCGACTTCGACACGGTCGTGGACAACGCGCTGACCGCGGCGTTCCTGCACTCCGGCCAGGTGTGTTCGGCCGGGGCGCGGTTGATCGTGCAGGATTCGCTGCACGACAGCTTCGTCGCCGAACTGGCCGCCCGGGCCGACCGGATCCGGCTGGGCAACGGCCTGGACCCGGAGACCGAGTGCGGCCCGCTGATCTCCGCGGCGCACCGCGCGAAGGTGGAGCGGTACATCGCGCTGGGGTTGTCCGAGGGGGCGGAACTGCTGGCCGGGGGTCAGCGCCCTGCCGATCCGGCGCTGGCCAAGGGGTTCTTCCTGCGGCCGACGGTGTTCGCCGGGTGCCGTCGCGAGATGGCGGTGGTGCAGGAGGAGGTGTTCGGGCCGGTGGTGACGGTCGAGCGCTTCAGCACCGAGGACGAGGCGATCCGGCTCGGCAACGACACGAGCTACGGCCTGGCGGGCGCGGTGTGGACGTCGGACGCGGGCCAGGCCGAGCGGGTAGCCGGCGCGCTGCGCCACGGTACGGTCTGGATCAACGACTATCACCCCTACCTGCCGCAGGCCGAGTGGGGCGGTTTCGGCAAGTCCGGCATCGGCCGTGAACTCGGCCCGTCCGGCCTGGAGGAATACCAGGAGAAGAAGCACATCTACCACAACACCAACCCGGCGCCTGCACACTGGTTCTCCGGATAAGGACCGCCCGCGCGTCGCCGCCTAGCCCTCGCCGCAGATTCGCTCCCCATGGCACCGCCAGCGGTGTGATAGGCATGTGAGCATGGCCGAACTCATCCCCCGCGAAGTGCTCTTCGGCAACCCGGAGCGCGTCAATCCGCAGATCTCGCCCGACGGCAGCCAGCTCGGCTGGATCGCACCTCGCGACGGGGTGCTGAACGTCTGGGTCGCCCCCATCGGCGCCTCGGGAATCGACTGGGACGCGGCGACGGTGGTCACCGACGACACCGACCGGGGCGTCCGGGTGTTCGGCTGGGCGTGGGACGGCAGGCACCTGCTGTACCTGCAGGACACCGGCGGTGACGAGAACTGGCGGCTGTACGACGTTGATCTGCAGACCATGGCCAGGCGCGACCTGACGCCGTTCGACGGCATTCAGGCGCGGATCATCGCCAGTCGCAAAAGGCACCGCGACGAGGTACTGGTCGGGATCAACCGGGACAACCCGCAGCTGCACGACGTCTACCAGCTCTCGCTGACGTCCGGTGAGCTGGTCAAGCTGATCGAGAACCCGGGTTACGCCGGCTGGCTCGCCGACGAGGACATGGTGGTCCGCGGTGCGATCTCCCCGCTGCCCGACGGCGGATTCGACTTGCTCGTCCGCGACGGCTCGGACGGCGACTGGCGGACGCTGGTCACCATCCCGGCCGACGACGTCGCGGCCAGCCACGTGCTGGCGTTCACCGGGGATGGTTCTCACCTGCTTGCGGTCAGCTCGATCGGCACGGACACGGGCCGGCTGAGCACGATCGACCTGGCCACCGGCGAGACCCAGGTGCTGCTCGAGGACCCCGAGGCGGACGTGGCAGGCGCGATGCTCCACCCCGACACCCGGGAGCCGCAGATCGTCGAGGTACTCAAGGACCGCACCGAATACCACGTGCTCGACCCGTCGGTGGAAGCCGACTTCAAGGCGATCCGGGCGCTTCACCCCGGCGATCCGCAGCCGGCCGACCGCGACGAAGCCGACACGACGTGGCTGGTCGCCTTCACCGACGACGCCGGCCCGGTCCAGTACTTCTCCTACGACCGGGGCAGCCGCACCGGCAGCTTCCTGTTCTCCAGCCGCCCTGAGCTGGCCCGCTACGACCTGGCCCGGATGGAACCGTTCTCCTTCACGGCCCGGGACGGGCTGACCATCCACGGATACGCCACCTTCCCGCCGGATGGCGGCCGGTCCGGGCTGCCGACCGTGCTCAACGTGCACGGCGGGCCGCAGGCGCGCGACGTCTGGGGCTGGGATCCCGAGGCGCAGTGGCTGGCCAACCGGGGTTACCTGTGCCTGCAGGTGAACTACCGCGGGTCGACGGGCTACGGCAAGTCGTTCGTGGCGGCCGGCGACCGCGAGTGGGGCGCCAAGATGCACGACGACCTGCTCGACGCGGTCGGGTACGCGGTGGACCAGGGCTGGGCCGACCCGGCCAAGGTCGCGATCTACGGCGGCTCCTACGGCGGCTACGCCGCCCTGGTCGGCGCGGCGTTCACGCCGGACGTGTTCTGCTGTGCGGTGGACATCGTCGGCCCGTCCAACCTGCAGACGCTGCTCGAGACCATCCCGCCTTACTGGAAGCCGATGGCGGCGGCGCTGTACAAGCGGGTCGGCAACCCGGAGACAGACCAGGAGTTCCTGTGGTCGCGCTCGCCGCTGTCCCGGGTTCGCGACATCCGCATCCCGCTGCTGATCGCCCAGGGCGCCAACGACCCGCGGGTCAAGCAGGCCGAGTCGGAGCAGATCGTCGCCGCGCTCGCCGACGCCGGCATCGAACACGAGTACATGCTGTTCCCGGACGAGGGCCACGGCTTCGCCAAGCCGGAGAACCGGCTGAAGTTCTACGCCGCGGCCGAGCGCTTCCTGGCTAGGTACCTGGGCGGCCGCTTCGAGGAGTAGTCCGCGTGGACCGGCTACGTGGGCCGTCAGAGCATGGGGAGGTAGCGGCCTAGCTCGTATTCGGTGACCTGGCGGCGGTACTCCTGCCACTCCGCGCGCTTGTTGCGCAGGAAGAAGTCGAAGACGTGCTCCCCTAGCGTCTCCGCGACGAGTTCGCTGTCCTGCATGACCTTGATGGCCTGGTCCAGGTCCTGGGGCAGCGGCCGGATGCCGAGCGCGCGGCGCTCGGCGGAGGTCAGCGCCCACACGTCGTCTTCGGCGCCGGGCGGCAGCTCATAGTCGCCCTCGATGCCCTTGAGCCCAGCCGCCAGGATCACCGCGAACGCCAGGTACGGGTTGCAGGCGGCGTCCACCGACCGGAACTCGACCCGGGTCGCGTTGCCCTTCTGCGGCTTGTACATCGGCACCCGGACCAGGGCCGAACGGTTGTTGTGGCCCCAGCACACGTACGCCGGGGCCTCGCCCCCGGCGCCCGCGGTCCGCTCGGCCGCGCCCCACAGCCGCTTGTAGGAGTTCACCCACTGGTTACAGACCGCGGTGATCTCGGGGGCGTGCCGCAGCAACCCGGCGATGAACGCCCGGGCCGTCTTGGACAGCTGGAATTCCGCCCCGGCCTCGTAGAACGCGTTCTTGTCGCCCTCGAACAGCGACACGTGGGTGTGCATGCCCGAGCCGGGGTGGTCGGTGAACGGCTTCGGCATGAACGTGGCGTAGACGCCCTGCTCGATCGCCACCTCCTTCATCACCAGCCGGAACGACATGACGTTGTCGGCGGTGGTCAGCGCGTCGGCGTAGCGCAGGTCGATCTCCTGCTGCCCGGGCGCGCCCTCGTGATGGCTGTACTCGACCGAGATGCCCATGGATTCCAGCATCGTGATCGCCGTGCGGCGGAAGTCATGGGCGATGCTGTGCGGCGTGTGATCGTAGTAGCCGCCGGTGTCGATCGGCTCCGGCTTGCCGCCGGGACCGGGCCGTTCCCGCAGCAGGAAGAACTCGATCTCCGGGTGCGCGTAGAAGGTGAACCCGAGCTCGGAGGCGCGGCTGAGGTTGCGCTTGAGCACCCAGCGCGGGTCGGCGTAGGACGGCGATCCATCGGGCAGCAAGATGTCGCAGAACATCCGGGCGACCCCGGGGTACTCACCCCGCCAGGGCAGCAACTGGAACGTCGACGGGTCCGGCCGGGCGATCATGTCCGCCTCGTAGACCCGCGCGAACCCCTCGATGGCCGAACCGTCGAAGCCGATGCCGTCGGCGAACGCGCCCTCGAGTTCGGCGGGCGCGACGGCAACCGACTTCAGCGTCCCGAGGACGTCGGTGAACCACAGCCGGACAAACCGGATGTCCCGCTCCTCGAGCGTCCGCAGCACAAATTCTTCCTGCCTATCCACGGTAATCACCTTAGACGTTCCCCGTCGCTAGACCAGCCTCCGGCGGGCCGGCGGGACTGCGGGGCACGCGCCAGGACCGTTCGGCACACTCAATCAGCGAGCACCGGGGACGGGAGGTCAGGGAGCTACGGCCTAGGCTGGAGGCGTGACAATGCTGAGAATCGCGCTGGCCCAGGTCAATGCGACCGTCGGTGACCTGGACGGGAACGCCGAGCTGATCGTGCAGTGGACGCGGCGGGCGTCCGCGCGCGGCGCCAGGGTCGTGGTGTTCCCCGAGATGATGCTGACCGGGTACCCGGTGGAGGATCTCGCGCTGCGGGCGTCGTTCGTGGAGGCGTCCATCGCGGCGCTGCGCGCCGTGGCGGCCCGCCTGGCGGCCGAGGGGCTCGGCGGGATCGCGGTCGTGACTGGCTACCTGGACCGGCGAGCCGACCTGGCGCCGCGCACCGGGCTGCCG
>JBAUAY010000013.1:0-8115 GCA_049676235.1 Streptosporangiaceae bacterium | reverse complement strand
CGTCGCTCCAAACGCCGCCGCGAGGCGTGGGGTGGGATGGCCTTGTCGGGTACTTATCGCCGCCGTGCACACTGGCATGACCGCTCGCCTGGCGCGGCAGCCGTCGACGGCTGCCGAACTCGCCGCTGACCTAGAACTCGATCCAGTGCCGATCCGGCACCGCGACGAGGACGCGACCACCGGCCCGCCGTCTCACCCAGGCGGCTGCGCAGCGCGGCCTCCTCCGGTCGGGAAAATAATCGAAGGCGAATGCATACTTCGGGCCGAACGCGGTAGTCGCTCTGTTTATTTACACGCTAGCCGCCCGGATCAGCGCGGATGCGAGAACCCGTACGGGCGATGACGGGACGTGCGATGACTCGAGGACGAGACGCCGGGTCAACGGCCTACTGCTCACCCGTCCCGGCGCTGTCGCGCCGGGCCTTCCTGGCCGGGACGGCCGGTGGCGCGGTGCTCGCGCTATCCGGCTGCGCTGCCGGCGCCGAGCAGCTCTTCTCCGGTGGCGGCTCGGGGACCAAGGTCACGGTGGCGATCGTGTCCAACCCGCAGATGCAGGACGCGATCAGCCTGTCGTACCTGTTCGAGCGCGAGCACCCGGGCGTGCACCTGAACTTCGTGTCGCTGCCGGAGAACGAGGCGCGCGCCAAGATCACCGCGGACGTGTCCACGCAGGGCGGCGAGTTCGACGTGGTGATGATCAGCAACTACGAGACGCCGATGTGGTCGGCCAACGGCTGGCTGGTGAACCTCCAGCCGTACATCGACGGCACTGCGGGCTATGACGCCGGGGACTTCCTGCCCCAGTTGCGCGCGACGCTCTCACACAAGGGGGACCTCTACTCCGTGCCGTTCTACGGGGAGTCCTCGTTCCTCATGTACCGCAAGGACCTGATGGCCAAGGCGGGGATCAGGGTGCCGGCCCGGCCCACGTGGGATCAGGTGGTGAAGATCGCCGCCGAGATGCACAACGCCAGGACCGGGATGGTCGGAATCTGCCTGCGCGGCGACCCGGGCTGGGGGGAGAACCTGGCGCCGATCGACACGGTGATCAACTCGTTCGGCGGACGCTGGTTCAACCCGGCCTGGCAGGCGCAGATGACCAGCCCCGAGGTGACGCGCGCGGTCAGCACGTACGTGTCGACGGTGCGGAACTACGGCGAGCCCGGGGCCCCCGAGGCCGGTTTCTCCGAATGCGCCACCTTGTACAGCCAGGGCGACGCGGCCATGTGGTATGACGCCACTTCCGCCGTGAGCACCATCGAGGACCCGGCCAGCAGCAAGGTGGCCGGCCGCAACGGCTATGCCTGGGCGCCGAGCCAGGACGGCCGCCCGTCCGGCTGGCTGTACACCTGGTCGCTGGCCATCCCGTCCACCTGCCCCAACAAGCAGGCCGCGTGGGACTTCATCTCGTGGATGACCTCGAAATCCTACATCCGCACCGCGGGGGAGAAGCTCGGCTGGTCCCACGTCCCGCCGGGCAGCCGCCTGTCCAGCTACCAGATACCGCAGTACAAGAAGCTGGCCGTAGCCTACGGCCCGCTGACGCTGCAGTCGATCAACGCCACCAACTCGGCGCATCCCACCGTCAAGCCGGTGCCCTACACCGGCATCCAGTTCCTGGACATCCCGGAGTTCCAGGACCTCGGCACGAACGTCAGCGAGCAGTTCAGCGCGGCCATCGCCGGCCAGCAGTCGGCGGCGGCCGCGCTCTCCCAGGCGCAGCAGTACGCGCAGGCCGTCGGCGACACCTACCGGAGCGCCTGATGCCCCGCGTGAGGCCCGGCGCCGCACCCGAACGGAGGCCACGATGACCGTGATCGCCCCACCCGTCGCCGTCGGCCAGCGCGCCCGGGCCCGTCCTGACCGGGGCCGCCGGGGCTGGGTACGCCGGGCGCCGCTGCTGCCCGCGCTGGTCTTCACGATCATCATCACCCAGCTGCCGTTCCTGCTGACCCTGTGGTACTCGCTGCAGTCGTGGAGCCTGGTCCGCCCGGGGTCCCGGCACTTCGCCGGGCTGACCAACTACGTGGACGTGTTCAAGGACAGCCAGTTCTGGACGACGGCGCTGAACACGGTGATCATGACCGTCGGGACGGTTCTCATCGCGATGGCCATCGGCGTCGGCCTGGCCCTGCTGCTGGACCGGAAGTTCCTGGGCCGGGGCATCGTACGCACCCTGCTGATCACGCCGTTCCTGGTGATGCCGGTCGCGGGCGCGCTGGTGTGGAAGACGGTCATGCTGGATCCCACGTTCGGGATCGTTAATTTCCTGCTCCGGCCGTTCGGGATCGGTCATTTCGACTGGGTCAGCCAGCTTCCGCTCGGCTCGGTGATGATCGAGATGATCTGGCAGTGGACCCCGTTCATGATGCTGCTCGTGCTGGCCGGGCTGCAGAGTCAGCCCAAGGACATCCTGGAGGCGGCCAGCACGGACGGCGCCAGGCCGCTGAGCATCTTCCGTGAGCTGACGCTGCCGCACCTGCGCCGCTACATCGAACTGGGCGTCGTGCTCGGCGCCATCTACGTCGTCAACGAGTTCGACGCGGTCTACATGATGACCCAGGGCGGTCCCGGCATCTCAAGCGCGAACCTGCCCTTCTACATCTACCAGCGGGCCTTCCTCGGCTTCCAGGTCGGTCAGGCGGCCGCCATGGGCGTGGTGGTGGTGGTCATGACGATCGTCATCGCGACCTTCGCGCTCCGGCTGATCTTCAAGACGTTCTCCGGAACAGAGCAGGCGGCATGATGGCAAGCGCAGACGTCAGCACGGCCGAACCGGGCATCGCGCCGGCGGCATCGGCACCCGTGGTCTCCAGGAAGAAGCGCGGGAACCACACCGGCGTGGGCATCGCCGCCTGGATCCTCGGCATCGTGTTCTTCTTCCCGGTGCTATGGATGGTGCTCACTTCGTTCAAGACCGAGGCGCAGGCCTACACCAACACGCCGCACATCGTGTTCTCGCCCACGCTGTCCCAATACCGCGCGGTGTTCTCCAGTGGCCTGTGGCCGTACGTCGCGAACTCCGCGTTCGCCACGGTCGTCTCCACCGTGCTCGTCCTGCTGCTGGCGACCCCCTGCGCGTTCGCGCTGTCGCTGCGCCCGGTGCGCAAGACGCGCGACGTGCTGTTCTTCTTCATTAGCACGAAGATGCTGCCGGTGGTGGCCGCGATCATCCCGATCTTTATCGCCGCGCGCGACCTGCACATGCTGGACAACATCTTCACCCTGGTCATCCTCTACACGGCGATGAACCTGCCGATTGCGGTGTGGATGATGAGGTCGTTCTTCCTGGAGGTGCCGGGTGAACTCCTGGAGGCGGCCGAGATGGACGGGGCACCGCTTCGCAAGACGGTGCTAGAGGTGATCCTGCCCGTGGTCGCGCCCGGCCTGGCCGCCACCGCGCTGATCTGCTGCATCTTCGCCTGGAATGAGTTCTTCTTCGCGGTCACCCTCACCGCTACCCAGGCCGCCACCGTCCCGGTGTTCCTGGTCGGCTTCATCTCGTCCGAGGGCCTGTACTTCGCCCAGCTGGCCGCCGCGGCCACGGTGGCGACCCTGCCCGTCATCCTGGCCGGATGGATAGCGCAGCGCCAGCTCGTCCGCGGCCTGTCCTTCGGGGCCATCAAGTGAACACCGGAGTTGATCATGGCTGAAGTCACCTACGACAACGCGACGTGCATCTACCCGGGTGCGGACCGGCCGGCGGTAGATCGCCTCGAGCTCGCCATCGAGGACGGCGAGTTCGTGGTCATGGTCGGCCCCTCCGGGTGCGGGAAGACGACGGCGTTGCGGATGCTCGCCGGGCTGGAGGAGATCGACGGCGGAGCGATCCGGATCGACGGCAAGGACATGACCGGCGTGCCGTCCCGCGACCGGGATATCGCGATGGTGTTCCAGAACTACGCGCTCTACCCGAGCAAGACGGTCGCCGAGAACATGGGCTTCTCGCTCAAGATGCACGGCATACCCAAGGACGAACGAGCGCGCCGGGTACGCGAGGCGGCCAAGCTGCTCGAGCTGGAGCCGCTGCTGGACCGCAAGCCGCGGAACCTTTCCGGCGGGCAGCGGCAGCGGGTGGCCATGGGCCGCGCCATCGTCCGCGAGCCCAAGGTCTTCTGCATGGACGAGCCGCTGTCCAACCTGGACGCGCAGCTGCGGGTGCAGACCCGCACCCAGATCGCCGAGCTGCAGCGGCGGCTGGAGGTGACCACCGTATACGTGACCCACGATCAGGTGGAAGCGATGACCATGGGGGACCGGGTGGCCGTCATGCGGGCCGGCCAGCTCCAGCAGCTCGCCTCGCCCACCGAGCTGTATGACCAGCCCGCCAACGTATTCGTCGCGTCCTTTATCGGCTCACCGGCGATGAACCGGTTCGAGGCCACCGCCGAACGCGGCGGCATCCGGGTGGGCGGCGCCCTGCTCCAGCCCCCCGACGCCCAACTCGACGCGGCCAAGGGGCACGGCAAGCTGGTCGCGGGGATCAGGCCGGAGCACCTGTCGATCGGTGAGGGCCAGCTGACCGTCAAGGTCGCGCTGGTCGAGGACCTGGGCAGCGACTCCTACGTCTACGGTCACCTGGCCGACGACCCGGCGAACAGCGTCATCGTCAGGTCCGGCCGCCAGCATCCCCGCCCAGGCGAGGTCGTCAAGGTGACCGCCGACACCGACCATCTTCACCTGTTCGATGCGGCCAGCGGCCTGCGGATCGGTGACTGAATCACCGGCGACCGCCCGGTACCGGCACCGGAACCGACAACCACGAGAGGACATGATGCGCGCTGTTATCTGGGAGGCACCCGGAAAGCTGACAGTCACCGAGGCAGCTGACCCGGCGCCGGGCCATGGCGAACTGGTGATCCAGGTGGGAGCCTGCGGGATCTGCGGCACCGACGTGCACATCGCCGACGGCGAATTCCCGCCCACGCCGTACCCGATCATTCCCGGCCACGAGTTCGCCGGCCGTGTCGTCGCGCGCGGTGAGGGCGTGCCGGATGACTGGCGGGAGGGGGAGCGGGTCGCCGTTGACCCCTCGCTGTTCTGCGGCCACTGCCGGGTATGCCGCGGCGGGCGCGGGAACCTGTGCGCGAACTGGAACGCCATCGGCGACACGGTCAGCGGCGCCTTCGCCGAGTACGTCGCCGTTCCCGCCGCCAACGCCTACCGCATCCCGGACAGCGTGGACGACGCTCAGGGAGCCCTGATCGAGCCGCTGTCCTGCGCGGTGCACGGCCTGCGCCGCATCGGCCCGGTCATCGGCGAGGACATCCTGCTGACCGGCGCCGGCACCATGGGCCTGCTGCTACTGCAACTGCTCAACAAGGCGGGCGCCCGCTCGGTCAGCGTGGTGGACCGGAAGGCGGCGCGACTACAGGCCGCCAAGGCGCTCGGCGCGGCCAGCGTCGCTGAGGATGTTGCCGCGCTTGACCGCCGCCCGTTCGGCGTAGCGATTGACGCGACCGGCGCGCCCGCGGCGATCGAGGCGGGGTTCAGCGCCCTCGACCGCGGCGCCCGGCTGCTGATCTTCGGCGTCGCCAGCGGTGACGCCACTGTGTCCCTGTCGCCGTTCCGCATTTACAACGACGAGATCACCGTGCTCGGCTCGATGGCCGTACTGAACAGCTTCGGCGCGGCAACCGACCTGATGGCGGCGGGCACCATCGCCACCGCTCCGCTGCTTGGGCCGCCGTTCAGCCTGGCGGAGTTCCCCGGCGCGCTGGCCAGCGTCCGCGGTGGCGAGGGCATCAAAGTCCAGGTCGAGCCGTGGAGGTAACTACTGCCGGATTGCCGGCCGGCGCTGGGGACCCGCTCGGCGAGGCGCCATGGCATCCCGGAGTGCGCTAAATCTCGCCACCTCCATGAGAAAGTGAACGTAAGCGGCCCGATCCGGGTCAGCGGCGAGGGGGAAGCGTAGGGGAAGTGGTATGCGGCCGTTCTTCAAAGACAGTGACTTCAACTTCCTGACCGAAATTGCGCTCGGCTCGGTGTACCGGCAGGCAGCGGATGTCGGCGAGGTGCTGACGACGGTCGATCGCATCCATGATGGCAAGGCGGGGTCGTGGGTGAAGGAGTGGACGGCCACGGCCGATCGTCTGGCGCAGGAGGCGGCCGCTAACGCCGGGGCCGGTCGCAGGTACTCGGCCGCGGGTCAGTACCTGCGCGCGTCGCTGTATTACTCGGTGGCGACATACTCGGCGGACGGGACGGGAGACCCGGCCCTGTTCGCGTCGCTGTGGGAGAAGCACCGCGCCGCCTGGGATCAGTTCGTGGACCTGGGCGACTTCGGCGGGGCGGTCGCCGAGCGCATTGCGATCCCGTATGAGGGCACCACGCTGCCGGGGTATTTCTTTCGTTCCGGCGAGGCCAGGCGGACGCTGATTTTTAATAACGGCAGCGACGGCTCTGTCGTGGGCGCGTGGACCGACGGGATCGCGTCCGCGCTCGCGCGGGGCTGGAACGCGATGACGTTCGACGGCCCGGGGCAGAACGCGGCGCTGGTGCGGCAGGGCCTGGCGTTCCGCCCGGACTGGGAGAAGGTCATCACGCCGGTCGTCGATTTCCTGTCGGCCCGCGCGGACGTCGACGGCGCCAAGCTGGCGCTACTCGGTGTCAGCCAGGCTGGTTACTGGGTGCCCCGGGCGCTGGCTTTCGAGCACCGCATCGCGGCCGGGGTCGCGGATCCGGGTGTCGTGGACGTCTCGACGACGGTGCTCGGGCATCTGCCGCACATGATGATCAAGCTGCTCGAAGCGGGCGAGCGGGACAAGTTCAACCGGGACATGGAGTGGGCGCTGAAGATCTCGCCGTCAACGCGGCCGATGCTCGCGCTGCGCACGCGGCCCTACGGCGTCACCACGCCGTATGAGTTCTTCTCCGCCGCCCGCGACTACGTGCTCACCGACGAGCTGATCGCCGGGATCACCACCCCGGTCCTGGTCACCAACCCGGACAACGAGCAATTCTGGCCGGGACAGTCCCAGGAACTCTTCGGCAAGCTCACCGGCAAAAAAACGATCATCGCGTTCACCGAGGCCGAAGGAGCTGACTCGCACTGTGAGCCCGCCCCCTCCGGCATACGCGG
Source organism: Streptosporangiaceae bacterium (assembly GCA_049676235.1). Lineage (GTDB taxonomy): Bacteria > Actinomycetota > Actinomycetes > Streptosporangiales > Streptosporangiaceae > Palsa-504. The sequence continues at coordinate 1,034 of JBAUAY010000013.1, read as the reverse complement.
CGAACGGATCTTCGGCTGGCTTGACGAGCAGATCCCGGCCTAATCGAAACACCACTACCCAGCCTGGTCCGGATGAGAAGGTGAACGCGGCGAGGGTCGGCCGCTTCGTCCCACCACGATATTCGGGCCTGGTGAGCGAGAAACTCGGCGGTGAGCCGAACCGCGTCGTCGCCGGTTGCTACTTACTCTCCAAAGGGAAGCTTCCCGGGAGGTAGCAGATGAGCGATCCGCGCGGGGACGCCGACCCACCGATCTTCACCGTCAGTCGCGACGGTGCCGGCGACGCCGCCGCGTTGCTGGGCAGGATCGGTCGGGGCGATGAGGACGCGATGGCCGCGTTCTACCGGGAGCACGGCCGGATCGTGCTCGCGCAGGTTCTGCTGGTGACCGGTGACCGGGTGCTGGCTGAGGAGATCGTGCAGGACACGATGCTCGCCGTCTGGCGCGGCGCGGACTCCTTCCGGGGCGAGTCGTCGGTGCGGTCCTGGGTGATCGCCATCGCCCGGCGGCAGACCCGGGACCGGCTGCGCGGCCGCCGACTGCGGGTGGTGGATGACGCCTTCCTGGCCGATCAGCCGAGTTCCGGTCCAGGGCCCGAGGTGATGGCCCTGGACCGGGCCGAACTGGCCGAGGTGAGGGGCGCGATCCGGGAGCTCGCGCTACCCCACCGGGAGGTGCTGGGCCTTGCCTTCGGCTCCGGGCTCAGCCTCCCCGAGGTCGCCGGCGTGCTGGAGATCCCGGTCGGAACCGTGAAGAGCCGCCTGACCGCGGCGCGCACCGCACTGAGCCGGATTCTTGACGAGAAGGGACAGGACCGATGAACGCAGATCCCCGCTCCCCCCATCTGGACCTTGAGGACCTGATCGCCGAGGCCGCCGGCCAGCCGATAGGCCAGCGGACCCGGGAGCACCTCGCTGGCTGCGAGCACTGCCAGCTCGAGGCGAACCGGTGGAACCTGGTGGCCGGCGGGGTCCGCGGCCTGGCGGCCGCCGCGCCGGAGGCAGCCCAGCCTGCCCGGCCGCGGCGCACCAGGC
>JBAUAY010000012.1:0-4890 GCA_049676235.1 Streptosporangiaceae bacterium | reverse complement strand
ACGTCCTCGATCGGCAGGCCGCGCTTGGCCGCGATCTCCTCGGGCCGGTTCAGGCTCTTCAGCGCGGCCACCGTCGCGTGCACCACGTTGATCGGGTTGGACGAGCCGAGCGAGCGGGACAACACGTCGTGGATGCCCGCGCACTCCAGCACGGCGCGCACCGGACCTCCGGCGATGACGCCGGTGCCCGGGCTGGCCGGCTTGAGCAGCACCACGCCCGCCGCCTCTTCACCTTGCACGGTGTGCGGGATCGTGTTGCCGATCCGGGGCACCCGGAAGAAGTGCTTCTTCGCCTCTTCGACGCCCTTAGCGATGGCGGCCGGCACCTCCTTGGCCTTGCCGTACCCGACGCCTACCATCCCGTTGCCGTCGCCCACCACCACCAGGGCGGTGAAGCTGAAGCGCCGGCCTCCCTTGACGACCTTGGCCACGCGGTTGATCTTGACCACGTGCTCAAGGTAAGCGGCTTGCTTATCGGCCGCGCCGCCGCGCCGGTCATCGCGACGCTCGCGCCGCTCGCCGCCACTGCCGCGCCGCGGTGCTCCTGGCATTAGCCTTTCCTCATCTCTGAATAACGCTCAGCGGACGCCACAGGTGCCATATTCACAGCTGCAGTCCGCCTTTCCTGGCGCCGTCCGCGAGCGCCGCGATGCGGCCGTGGTAGCGGTACCCGCCACGGTCGAACACCACGGCCTCGATGCCGGCCTCCGCCGCGCGCCGCGCGAGCAGTTCACCGACCTGACGCGCCTTGGCTGTCTTGTCGCCCTCGGCCGTGCGGATCGCCGGGTCCAGGGTGGACGCGGCGGCCAGCGTGCGGCCCACGCCGTCGTCGACGATCTGCGCGAACATGTGCCGCGCCGACCGGTTGACGACCAGCCGGGGCCTGCTTGCGCTGCCGGTGACCCGCTTGCGGACCCGGAGGTGGCGCCGGACGCGTCCGGCCGCCGTAGCGTGCGTATGCGGACGCACCCGTCCGGTGACGCGTGCGTGCGACCTGGTCTTGGTGCCAGCCATGACTTACTTACCAGCCTTCCCGACCTTGCGGCGGATCTGCTCGCCCTGGTACCGCACGCCCTTGCCCTTATACGGGTCCGGCTTGCGGAGCTTGCGGATTTGCGCGGCCACCTCGCCTACCATCTGCTTGTCGATGCCTTCCACGACAAACCTGGTGGGGGTCTCGACCCGGAAGGTGATGCCCTCCGGCGGGGTGACGGGCACCGGGTGGCTGTACCCGAGTGCGAACTCCAGGTCGCTGCCCTTGGCCTGTACTCGGTAGCCCACGCCGACGATCTCCAGGGTCTTGCGGTAGCCGTCGGTGACGCCGGTGACCATGTTGGCGATCAGCGTGCGAGACAAGCCGTGCAGCGCCCGCACGGAGCCCTCGTCGTTCGGCCTAGTGACCTTGATGACCCCGTCCTCGCGGACGACGTCGATGGGGTCGGCCACGGTATGCCGCAGCGTGCCCTTCGGCCCTTGCACGGTGACCTGGCGCCCGTCGATGTCGACCTGCACCCCGCTGGGGATGGTCACGGGGAGCCGCCCAATCCTTGACATTGCAGCTCCTCCTTACCAGACGTAGGCGAGGACTTCCCCGCCCACGCCGCGCTTCTTGGCCTGCTTGTCGGTCAGCAGGCCGCCAGACGTGGAGATGATCGCCACGCCGAGGCCGCCGAGTACCCGGGGCAGGTTGTCCTTCTTCGCGTACACCCGCAGGCCGGGCTTGGACACCCGCTTGATGCCCGCGATGGAGCGCTCGCGCTGGTTCCCGAACTTGAGGATGACCACGAGGTTCTTGCCGACCTCGGCGTCTTCCACTCGCCACGACGCGATGTAGCCCTCCTGCTGGAGGATCTCCGCGATGTGGGACTTGATCTTGGAGTACGGCATGCCCACCGTGTCGTGGTACGCCGAGTTCGCGTTACGCAACCGCGTCAGCATGTCCGCGATCGGGTCGGTCATCGTCATGGCCAACAGGCCTTCCTCACCGCGGTTTCCCGCCGGATTTCACCGGCACCGGGACCTGCGGTGTGCTCGTTCTTCTTGGTTACCAACTGGACTTGGTGATGCCAGGCAGCTCACCGCGGTGCGCCATCGTGCGGAAGCAGATCCGGCACAGGCTGAACCTTTTGTAGACGGCACGCGGCCGCCCGCAGCGGGTACACCGCGTATAACCGCGGACCTTGAACTTGGGCGTGCGGTTCGCCTTGGCGATCAGCCCCTTCTTCGCCACTGTCAGCCCTCCTTAAAGGGAAAGCCGAGCCGCCGCAGCAAGGAGCGGCCTTCGGCGTCGTTGGTTGCTGTGGTCACGACGGTGATGTCCATGCCGCGCTGCCTGTCTACCTTGTCGGGGTCGATCTCGTGAAACATGACCTGCTCGGTCAGGCCGAACGTGTAGTTCCCCTGCCCGTCGAACTGCCGGTCGGACAGGCCGCGGAAGTCGCGGATCCGGGGCAGCGCGATGGTCAGCAGACGGTCCAGGAACTCCCACATGCGGTCGCCGCGCAGCGTGGTGTGCGCGCCGATGGGCATGCCCTCGCGGAGCTTGAACTGAGCCACGGACTTCTTCGCCTTGGCCACCGCCGGCCGCTGCCCGGTGATCGTGGAAAGGTCGCGGACCGCGCCCTCGATCAGCTTGGCATCCCTGGCTGCCTCGCCCACGCCCATGTTCACGACGATCTTGGTCAGCCCGGGGATCTGCATCACGTTGGGGTAACCGAACTCTTCCTTGAGCGCGGGCCCGATCTCGGCCCGGTACCGCTCCTTGAGCCGCGGCACCGCAGGTGCTTCGGTGGCCATCAGATGTCCTTCCCGCTCGGCCTGGCGACGCGGAATTTGTTGCCGTCCTCGTCGAACCGGTAGCCGACCCGCGCCGCCCGTTTGCTGTCCGGGTCGGCCAGCTGGACGTTGCTCACGTCGATCGGCGCTTCGGTGTGCGTGATGCCGCCCTCCTTGGCGCCGCGGGCGCCCTGGTGGGTGACCTTCTTGTTCTTCTTGACCATGTTGACGCCCTGGACCAGCACCTTCCCCCGGTCCGGGTAGGCCGCGATGACCAAGCCGGTGCGTCCCCGGTCCCGGCCCGCGACCACGACCACGTGGTCGTTCTTCTTGATCTTCATCACAGCACCTCCGGTGCCAGCGAGATGATCCGCATGAAGCGCTTCTCCCGCAGCTCACGGCCGACCGGGCCGAAGATGCGGGTGCCCCGCGGGTCACCGCCGTCCCTGATCAGCACCGCCGCGTTCTCGTCGAACCGGATGTAGGAGCCGTCGCCGCGGCGGCGCTCCTTGCGGGTGCGCACCACGACCGCCTTGACGACATCACCCTTTTTCACGCCGGCGCCGGGAAGGGCATCCTTCACGGTCGCCACGATGACGTCACCGATGCCCGCGTATCGCCGGCCGCTGCCGCCGAGCACCCGGATGCACAGGATCTCCTTCGCACCCGTGTTGTCGGCGACCTTAAGCCGCGACTCCTGCTGGATCACGTCAACTCCTGCTATCTCACGCCGACCTGGGAGCCAGGCGGATCAATTACTTGGCCTTCTCGAGGATCTCGGCTACCCGCCAGCGCTTAGTCGCGGACAGCGGCCGGGTCTCCATCAGCAGCACCCGGTCACCGACGCCGCAGGCGTTGGTGGCGTCGTGCGCCTGGTACTTCTTGGTACGGCGCAGAACCTTGCCGTACTTGGGGTGCTTGACGTGGTCCTCAACCTGGACGACGACGGTCTTGTCCATCTTGTCGCTGACCACGTAACCTTCCCGGCCCTTGCGGTAACCCCTGGTCGTGGTGGCGTCCGTCGCGGCACCACCGGTGGCGTTCTCGCTCACTTGCCGGCCTCCTCGGTTGCGTCATCCGCGGTCGCCGCCGATCCGGCGGCGACCGCCACCGGCGTCTCGGAGCCAGAATCCTCCGGCTCGCCGCCATCTTCGATCAAGGTGATGATCCCGAGCTCGCGCTCTCGCATCACCGTGTAAATACGGGCGATTTCCTTACGGACCGCACGTAGCCTGCCGTGGCTCTCCAGCTGCCCGGTCGCACCCTGGAAGCGCAGGTTGAATAGCTCTTCCTTGGCTTCGGCCAGCTTGGCGTGCAGTTCCTCTTCGGTGGAGACGCGCAGCTGCGCGGTCAGGCTGTTAGTAGCCATCAGCCCTCACCCAATTCACGCTTGACCACCCTGCACTTCATGGGCAGCTTGTGGATCGCGCGGCGCAGCGCCTCCTTGGCGACAGGCTCGGCGACACCGGAAAGCTCGAACATGACCCGGCCGGGCTTCACGTTGGCGATCCACCACTCCGGTGAACCCTTGCCCGAGCCCATCCGGGTCTCGGCCGGCTTCTTCGTCAGCGGCCGGTCCGGGTAGATGTTGATCCACACCTTCCCGCCACGCCGGATATGCCTTGTCATGGCGATACGGGCGGCCTCGATCTGCCGGTTGGTCACGTACGCGTGCTCGAGAGCCTGGATTCCGTACTCGCCGAACGCCACGTGGGTTCCGCCGGTGGCGTTACCTGTCCGGTGCGGACGGTGCTGCTTGCGGTGCTTAACCCTGCGCGGAATGAGCATGCGTCAGCCCTCCTCGCCCGCGGTCGCGCCCTCAGGGGCCCGGCGACGCCGCTGCGGCTCACGCGGGCGCTGGGGCCGCTGCTGGGCCGCGGCCCGCAAGGCGGCCTGCTGCGCCTCTCGCCCGGCCCGGCTGGTCGGTGCCTCGCCCTTATAGATCCAGACCTTCACGCCGATCCGGCCGAAGGTGGTGCGGGCCTCGTAGAAGCCGTAGTCGATGTCCGCGCGCAGCGTGTGCAGCGGCACCCGGCCCTCACGGTAGAACTCCGACCGCGACATCTCCGCGCCGCCGAGGCGGCCCGAGCACTGGACCCGGATCCCCTTGGCGCC
>JBAUAY010000011.1:0-6792 GCA_049676235.1 Streptosporangiaceae bacterium | reverse complement strand
CGCTGGCGGCGCGGCGCAGGGACAGGCTGGAGGCGCTCGCCGCCGGTATCCGCGACCAGGGCGGCACCGCGCTGGTGCTGGAGTCCGACGTCACCGACGAGAGGCAGGCGACAGACGCTGTTGCGAGCACGGTCGCCGAGCTGGGACGTCTCGACACACTCATCAACAACGCCGGTGTGATGTTGCTCGGCCCGGCGGCTGGCGCGCCGCTGTCGGAGTGGCAGCAGATGGTCGAGCTCAACGTGCTCGGCCTGCTCTACTGCGCGCACGCCGCGCTGCCCCATCTGCTGCGCGCCGCCGGGGACAGTCCGCGCCAGGTCGCCGACATGGTGAATATCAGCTCGGTGGCCGGCCGGGCGGCGCGCAACGGCAACGGCGTCTACTCCTTGACCAAGCACGGCGTCGGCGCATTCAGCGAGTCCCTGCGCCAGGAGGTGGCCAAGCGCTACGTACGCGTCTCACTGGTCGAGCCGGGTGCGACCGCGACGGAGCTAGCCGGCCACAACCGGCCCGAGGTGCTCGACAGCATACGAAACCAGTTCGGGCAAACGATGCAAGCCGAGGACATCGCCGACGCGATCACCTACATCGTGACCCGGCCGCGGCACGTCGCGGTGAATGAGATGCTGATCCGCCCGACCGAGCAGGAGCGGTAGGTCACGGCCTGAGCAGCGGCCGCAGGTCGTCGAGCCGGTCGAACAAGTGCCACACATACGCCGAGGAGCCGCGTTCCCGGTGCGGGTGCAAGTCGGCCAGCGCGGGATCCTGGCGATAGCTGTCGAAGGCCGCTCTGGACTCCCACTCGACGAGGATGAGCACCTGCCGGGGGGTAATGTCGCCGGTCACGCTTTCCCGGAACTGGCCCAGGGCCACCACGTGTCCTCCGTGCCGGGCAACCTCGCGGGCCGACCGGCGTGAGTAGGCCAGGTATTCCTCACGGTCGGCGACATCGAACAGGTTCAGCGCGTAGACCTTTGTCTCATCGTGTTCCACGTCCAGACTCTAGGCGAGCGCACCCGGCCGGCGGACGCCTGGTGGTCCAGGCGTTCGGTCGGACGCTCAGCTACCCAGGCGGTGCTTGCAGGAATGCCTGGAATTCCGGAAGCGCGGCCGGGTCCTGGAACAGGAACAGATGGCCGCCTTCGTAGCCGCGCAGCTCGGCTCCGCGGAGGCGCGATGCGATCGCGATGCTGTTTTGGACCGGAGCGATCTGGTCGTAGTTGCCGTAGCCGACCAGGGCCGGGCATGAGATCGCGCCGAGGCGGTCCCATACGTCATGGCCGGCGCGCGCCTCGAGCTGGGCCTTGTGGGCGGCTGGGTCTTGCTGATCGTGGCGGGCGGTCAGGCTTTTGGCTAGCGCGCCATCCGCCGGGTGGGTCTCAAACCAGTGCTCGTCCCAGCGGCTGTCAGCCAGCTTGAGTTGCGCCGCCGCTCGCTCCTGAGGCGGGAGCTCTTGCAGCTTCTGCAGCGGATAGGAGGACCCGCCGTCGCCGCCGGCTGAGGTGCAGGCCAGCGCGAGACGCTCTATCCGCTCCGGATTGGTGGCGGCGAACTCCTGCGCTACCATGCCGCCGAAACTCATCCCGAGCACCCGGCAGCGGTCCCAGCCGGCGATCCGCAGCAGGCCAACGGCGTCAGCTGCGAGATCGGCCATGGTATAAGGACCGCTCAGGGGGGCGCTGCGACCCAACCCACGGTAGTCCCACGCCAGCAGATCGAACCTGGCAGCAACCAGATCAAGCAACGGCCGAACGACCTGCAAGGTCGTGCCCGACCCGTTGCAGAACAGCAACCGGGGACCAGCGCCCCTTTGCTCCCAATACAGCTCAACCCCGTTTACATGACCAGTCGGCATCTCGCCTCCGCCCTATTCACCATGGTCAATCGGCGACCTGCTCGCTGACGCTACCCGAATGCCGGTAGCCGCCAGCTATCCATGGCGGGTGATGGAACCGTGCCCGGCAGAGTGAGGGCGTTGGCGCTCAGCACTTCTTCGCTGTTTACCAGGAACTCGAACCCGGGTAAATCGGTGGAGAATTCAAGCTGGGCTGGCAGGGTGCGGATGCGCTGGGCCGGATGCGCGCTTCGCACGCCCGGCTGGCAGATAGCGCGAAGTCAGTTCGCTGACCGTCCGGCCGGGTCGGCTCGGTCGACGGATGAGGGAGGCGTGGCGCATGGCTGGCAAGGGCGGCGTACTCGCCGGACTGGATCTCGGCTTGAAGCTCACCCCGAACCAGGAAGCGGCCCGCCTTGGCATAGCTCAGGCCCGGTTGCTGTACCTGCGGCTGGTACTGGGCGGCCAGATCGGGGACAAACCGCAGCTCGGGCCGCCGGTCTGCGTGGTCTTCGAGGGGTGGGACGCCTCCGGCAAGGGTGGTGCGATCAAACGGCTCGTGGCACCGCTGGACCCGCGGCACGTCCGGGTCGCCCAATTCGGCGCGCCCAGCTATGACGAGAAACGCCATCACTTCTTGTGGCGGTTCTGGCCGGTGCTGCCCGGCTGGGGGGGCATGGCGGTGCTGGACCGGTCCTGGTACGGCCGCGTCCTGGTCGAACGAGTCGAAGGATTCGCCACCGAGGAGCAGTGGCGGCGCGCTTACCGGGAGATCGTCGAGTTCGAGCGGACGCTGGCCGACGAGGGCATGATCATGGTCAAGTTCTGGCTGCACCTGTCGTCCGGCGAACAGCTCAGACGGTTCAAGGCGCGGCAACGCGAGCCGCTGAAAACCTGGAAGCTGACTGCGGAAGACTGGCGGAATCGCGAGAAGCGGCGGCAGTACGAGGCGGCCGTGGAGGAGATGCTGGACCGAACCGATCACGCAGCCGCACCGTGGGTGCTAGTTGAGGCCGAGGACAAGCGGTGGGCCAGGGTAAAAGTAGCCGAGTCGGTGGTCGAGGCCATCGAGACCGGCATGACCGCACGAAACCTCGCGGTTCCGCCGACGCCCGGACGGTGACGGCGGTGATCGGTCCGGTGGCCCGCGCCTGGCGGTTGACCCCTGACGGCAGAATGAGCTGTCATGCAAGTGGCTCGTTTTCACGCAGCCGGTGACCTGCGGCTGGAAGAAGCACCTGAGCCGGTTCCCGGCCCTGGGGACCTGGTGGTCCGGGTCCGGAACTGCTCGATGTGCGGGACCGACCTGAAGATCGTGACTCATGGCCATCACCGGATCGCCGGGCCGAGGATCCTGGGTCACGAGATCGCCGGCCAGGTCACAGAAACCGGGCCGGGCGTCGCCGGGTGGCGGCCCGGCGACCGGATTCAGGTGGCCGCGGCTACCGGCTGCGGGCACTGCCGGGACTGTGCCGCCGGGGCGATGAACATGTGCCCAGACCGGCGGACCTTCGGCTATGACTTCGACGGCGGGTTCGCCAGGTACCTGCTGGTCCCGGCCCGGGTGCTCGCCGTCGGCGGCGTCAGCCGCATCCCGGCCGAGGTCAGCTTCGCCGAGGCGTCCGCCGCCGAGCCGCTGGCCTGCGCGGTCAACGCACAGGACCTGGCGGGGGTCGGACCGGGCGATGACGTGGCGGTGATCGGCGCCGGCCCCGCGGGCTGCATGCACGCGCGGCTGGCCCGGGCCCGGGGGGCGGGACGGGTGTTCCTCGCCGATCTCAGGAACGCGGGCCGGCTGGCGCTCGCCACGGCCCTGGTCGCCCCCGACGCGGCCATCGACGCGGGCACGACTGATCTTGTTGATGAGGTCTTGCGCCTCACCGGAGGCCGCGGCGCAGACGTCGTGATCGTGTGCGCCGCTTCCACCGTGGCGCAGCAGCAAGCGCTGCGGATGACCGCCCGGCGGAGCCGGGTCAGCCTGTTCGCCGGCCTGCCGAAAGACAGCGGACCGGTCAGCCTGGACACCAACCTGATCCACTACCGCGAACTACACGTCCTCGGCGGCACCGGGGCTACCCCGGCCCAGAATGCGGCGGCGTTGGACCTGATCGCCACCGGTCAGGTCGCCGTCGCCGACCTCATCACCCACCGATTCGGCTTGGCGGACATTCACGCGGCGTTGGACGTGATCAAGCAGGGCACTGCGATCAAGGCAACCATCGAGCCGTGATCGCTGGTAATGCGCCCCTGACCGCGCCGATCGGATATTTCTCGACAGCGCACGAGCTCTGCCGTCCTCTAGCGCGCGCTGGCCTTCGGCGAGATGCTTTTAACACGGCGAGGCCGAGCGAAGAAGCCGTGAGCATTATGCCGGACGCGCAGGCACGGCAGCGCATGTCCGGGTGGGTTCGGGCGGCCGGGTCGTCGGCTTGAGGCTCTGGCGGTGATTTTCGCCGGCAGGTGGTCCGGTCAGTCGGCCCGGTTACTGGGAGGGGCAATGGTCAGCGTGAGCGGTACAGACGACGGGACGGCGGCGAGGCGTAAGTTCTGGGGCTGGGGCCTGGAGGGCGAGGGGCTGACGGTGAGCGAGATCGAGCAGCTCGGAGCCACCTTCGCCGGGCGTTTCGGGATTGATGGCGTGCGCGTCCGGGAACCACCGCGGGTGGATGAGCTGGACCTGCGCGCGCCGCGGCTGCGGGCACCGGCCTCGCTAGAGGCGGCGTTCAGTACGGACCCGTATGATCGGGCGGCCCACACGTACGGCAGGTCGTTCCGCGATCTGGTGCGCGCGTTTCGCCGGGATTACGCGCATGCGCCCGATCTGGTGGCGTTTCCTCGCGACGAGGGTGAGCTGGTGTCGGTGCTGGAGTGGTGCAGCGGCGCCGGTGCTGCGGCGATCCCGTTTGGCGGCGGTTCCAGCGTGGTCGGCGGTGTCGAGCCCGATGTGGGTGGCGGCTACCGCGGCGCGGTCAGCGTGGATCTTGGCCACCTTGCCGGGGTGCTTGAGGTTGACCGCACCTCGCGGGCCGCACGGATCGCGGGCGGGACGTTGGGGCCGGCGCTGGAGGCGCAACTGAAGCCGCATGGCCTGACGTTGCGGCATTTCCCGCAGTCGTTTGAGTGGTCGACGCTGGGCGGGTGGATAGCGACGCGGTCAGGCGGTCATTTCGCGACCCTGCATACCCATATCGATGAGTTCGTGGAGGCCGTGCGGGTGGTGACGCCGCGCGGGGTGCTGCAGACCAGGCGGCTGCCGGGTTCGGGCGCGGGCCCGTCGCCGGAGCGGCTGTTCTGCGGTTCCGAGGGCACGCTGGGCGTGATCACCGAGGCGTGGATGCGCGTCCAGCCGCGGCCGCGGTTCCGGGCGGGCGCATCGGTGTACTTCGCCGTCTTCGCTGATGCGGTGGAGGCAGCCCGGGAGCTCGCGCAGTCCGGGCTTGATCCGGCCAATTGCCGTCTGCTCGGCCATGATGAGGCGTTGTGGTCGGGCAGCGGTGACGGGTCCCACTCGATTCTGGTGCTCGGCTTTGAGTCCGCTGATCACGAACTAGGGCCGTGGCTGGCCCGGGCGCTGGAGATCTGCGCCAGCCATCGCGGCGAGGTGCGCGAGGAGGACGGCGATCCCGCCGCGGTATGGCGGGCCGCGTTCTTGCGCGGTCCGCACCTGCGCGACGGCATGATCCGGCTCGGGCTGGTGCACGAGACCTTCGAGACAGCGGTCACGTGGGACCGCTTCTGGGAGTTCCACGAGGGCGTGCTGGCTGCCGCCAGGCAAGCGGTGGTCCAGGCGTGCGGCGGCGGCGCGGTCTCGTGCCGGTTCGCGTATGTGTATCCCGACGGCCCCGCGCCGTATTACTCGGTCTACGCGCCGGGCCGTCCCGGCCGGGAACTGGAGCAGTGGGATGAGATCAAGCTCGCGGCTTCGGAGGCGATCCTGGCGCTGGGAGGCACGATCACCCATCACCACGCGGTGGGGCGTGATCATCGCCGGTGGTATCTGCGCGAGGTCCCGCCCCTGTTCACCGGCGCCCTGAGGGGCGCGAAGGCTGAGCTCGACCCCGCTGGGATCATGAACCCGGGGGTCTTGCTGCAGCCGGCCGGAGCCGTGAGTTATAGCCATGATGGAGGCAGATGATGAGCGACGTGCTCTCCGCGACCGCCGGTGTGCCCGGGCCCGAAGCGGTACCGGACAAGGTGTTCCGGTCGGAGCTGAACCCGGTCGATTTCCTGCGCCGGGCGGCGTACGTGTACCCGGAGAAGGTCGCGGTCGTGGACGGCGGGCGGCGGTACTGCTACCGGGATCTCGCGGACCGGTCCTGGCGGCTGGCTAACGCGCTGCGGTCGGCGGGTCTTGGCAAGGGAGATCGGGTTGCCACGCTGCTGTTCAACTCCTCGGCGATGCTCGAGGCGCATTTCGGGGTGCCGGCGGCTGGCGGGGTCCTGGTCGCGGTGAACAACCGGCTGGCCAGCGCCGAGATCGGGTACATCCTGGCCCACAGTGGCGCGCGGTACCTGCTGCTGGACACCGGCCTGGAGGCGCTGACCGCGCCGCTGGAGCTGGCCGGGGTGACCGTGATCCGCTGCGCAGGCACCGGCCGCGCCGGGGACCCGTACGAGGAGTTCCTCGCGTCCGCGTCGCCGGTGATGCCGGTGAGCTGGCTGGAGCATGAAGAGGAGACGATCTCGGTCAACTACACCTCCGGGACCACGGGCCGGCCCAAGGGGGTCCAGTACACCTACCGCGGCGCGTACCTGAACGCGCTGAGCGAGGTGATCGTGGCGGGCCTGGGCCCCGATTCGGTCTACCTGTGGACGCTGCCGATGTTCCACGGCAACGGCTGGTGCTTCCCGTGGGCCGTCACCGCGGTGGCGGCGCGGCACGTGACCATCCGCGCGGTGGACCCGGGGCGCGTCTGGGACCTGATCGACGACGAGGGCGTGACGCACTACAACGGCGC
>JBAUAY010000010.1:0-5322 GCA_049676235.1 Streptosporangiaceae bacterium | reverse complement strand
GGGAGAAAAGGCTGCGGCCCGACGACCGCCTAGGGGCCCTAGTGCACGTGGACGTTGACGCCCAGCAGGACCAGCCACCACAGGAAAATGGCGAGCAGAATGCTCGCCGTCGTCTTCAGCCAGGTGTAGAAGATATACCCGCGGTCCCAGGCGACGATGATGCCGATGACCACGTAAATCAGGAAAGCGAGACTTCTGAACCGGACGGTCATGTCTTTCTCGGCTCCTCTCCAAACCGATCCAAGACCCCGCCCGGCAACTCCCCTCAAAGGGGCGAGTAAAACTAGCGAACGGGAATGAAAAGGAAGAGAAGCAGCCATATCACCGGGGCGACGACCAGGAGCGAATCGATCCGGTCCAGGATGCCGCCGTGACCCGGCAGCAGCGTGCCCATATCCTTGATCTCCAGGTCCCGCTTGATCATGGATTCGGCCAGGTCGCCGAGGGTCGCCGCGAGCACCGCCGCCGCCCCGACGAGCAGCCCCTGCCAGGCATGGCCGTGCAGCAGTAGCGTCAGGCAGAGCACCCCGGCGATGAGGCAGGCGACGGCCGAGCCGGCGAAGCCCTCCCAGGTCTTCTTCGGGCTGATGACCGGAGCCATCGGGTGACGTCCGCCGCGGCCGAGCGTGATCCCCGCGAAGTAACCGCCGATGTCGCTGCAGATCGTCACGATGACGAAGGTCAGCACCCGCCGCGCGCCGTCGGCGGGAGACAGCATGGCGACCATGAACGACGCGAGGAACGGCAGGTAGATCAGGGCGAAGACGCCGGCGGTCACGTCCTTGACGTAGCCGGAAGGGCCGCCGGGCAGCCGCCAGGCAAAGATCGCCACCACGGTCAGCGCCAGCGCGGCCAGCGCGGCCCGGGATCCCAGCCAGTACATGCAGATCAGGACCGCGGCTCCGCCGGCCGCCACCGGGATTACCGGAATGGTGATTTTGCGCTTGGCGAAGGCTCCCGCTAGTTCGGTCAGAGCGACCGCGAAGGCCGCCCCTACATACAGCAGGAACGTCGCCTTGACGGTAAGCAAGGTGAGCAGCGCCAGGCCGCCGAGGCCCGCGCCCACGCCGATCGCCACGGGGAGGTTGCGCCCGGTCCTCGACACGCGGCTGGGGGTCTCGGCCACTTGGACGGCCTCGGCCACTTGGACGGCCTCGGCCATTTGGGGGGGGTCAGGCGGCTGGGGGGCCTCGGGCTCTAGGGCGGCCGTGAGCTTGCTGGGGTCCGTGAGGTCCCTGGGGTCTCCGGGACCTTTAGGGCCTTCGGGGTCTTCAGGACCTTCGGGGTCTTCAGGACCTTTGGGGTCTTTGGGACCTTCGGGGTCTTCAGGACCTTTGGGGTCTTTGGGACCCGGTCCGGCGGGGTCGATGGTCAACTAGACCTCGAGGAGCTCGGCTTCCTTGTGCTTGAGCAGCTCGTCCACCTGCGCCTCGTAGGTGTGGGTAAGCTCGTCGAGCTCACGCTCGGCCCGGTGCACGTCGTCCTCGCCCGCGTCCCCGCTCTTGATCATCTTGTTCAGGGTGTCCTTGGCGTGCCGCCTGATGTTCCTGATGGCGACGCGGCCGTCCTCGGCCTTGTGCCGGGCGGTCTTGATGTACTCGCGTCTGCGCTCCTGGGTCAGCTCCGGCAGGACGATCCTGATGATGGCGCCGTCGTTCGCCGGGTTGACGCCCAGGTCGCTGTTCCTGATGGCCCGTTCGATGGCCGCTAGCGAGTTCTTGTCGAACGGCTGGATGACGACCATCCTCGGCTCGGGCACGTGAAACGAGGCCAGCTGGTTCACCGGGGTCTGAGTGCCGTAGTAATCGACCGTGATCTTGCTGAACATGCCCGGATGCGCGCGACCGGTGCGGATGATGCTGAAGTCTTCCTTGGCGACCGTGACCGCCTTGTCCATTTTCTCCTCGGCTTCGAGGAGGGTGTCATCGATCATTGTTCGGCTCCGTTGTGCTCGCCATGCCTAAGCGAGCTTAGCTGTCCGCCGGCCTTAGTCCGCATAATCCTCGCGGTACTCGCGGCCTTCGCTCTCGCTGTCCTCGTCCTGCCCGTCCTGGTCCTGCTGGCCGTCCCGGCGGCAGATCAGCGTGCCGACCTCCTCGCCGCGGATGGCCCGGACCACGTTCCCCTCGTCCATCAGGGCGAACACCACGATCGGCAGTCCGTTGTCCATGCACAGGCTGACCGCCGTGGTGTCCATTACCTTCAGCTCACGGCTGAGGTACTCACTGTAGTCGAGTCGGTTGAAGCGCGCCGCGTCCGGCGTGGTGTGGGGATCCGCGTCGTAGACCCCGTCGACCTTGGTGCCCTTGAGGACCGCGTCGGCGCCGATCTCCAGCGCTCGCTGCGCCGCGGCGGTGTCGGTCGAGAAGTAGGGCGCGCCGAGCCCGGCCCCGAAAATCACCACCCGGCCCTTTTCCAGGTGCCGGATGGCCCGGCGCGGGATGTAGGGCTCCGCTACCTGCCCCATCGTGATGGCGGTCTGCACCCGGGTTTCCACACCGAGTTTCTCCAGCACATCCTGCAGGGCCAGGCAGTTGATGACCGTGCTGAGCATGCCCATGTAGTCGGCGCGGGCCCGGTCGATACCCCGCTCGGCCAGGGCCGCGCCGCGGAACATATTGCCGCCGCCGACCACCGCGGCGACCTGAACTCCGTCCTTCACCGCGGCGATGATCTCCGCGGCCAGGTGGGCCACTACGTCCGGCGAGATGCCCAGGGGCTCAGCGCCCGCGAACAGCCCGCCGGACAACTTCAGTACCACCCGGCTCCAGCTCGGATGAAGCACCCCCGCAGGTCCGGACTGCGGCATCAGGCCTGGCCCACCTGGAACCTGGCGAAGCCGCTCACCTTGACACCACTGCCGGCCAGAACCTGCTTGATCGCGGTCTTCGGGTCCTTCACGAATGCCTGCTCGGTGAGCACGACATCCTTGAAGTAGGCGTTCAGCCTGCCCTCCACGATCTTGCCAATGGCCTGCTCCGGCTTACCCTCGTCGCGCGTGATTTGCTCGGCGATCCGGCGCTCCTTCTCCACCACGTCCGCGGGAACGTCCTCGCGGACGACGTACACCGGCCGCATGGCGGCGATCTGCTGGGCGAGGTCCTTGGCGACCTCGGCGTTGTCCTTGTCCAGCTGGACCAGGACGCCGAGAGTCGGCGGCAGCGCGGCGTCGCTGCGGTGCAGGTAGCTCGCCACGTATCCGCCCTCGAACCGGGCGAACCGGCCCAGCTCGAGCTTCTCCTTGAGGCTCGAGCCCGCTTCTTCGACGATCTGCTGGACGGTGGTGCCCGGCCGGGCCTCCGTGGCCAGCAGGGATGGCCGGTCGGTGACCTTAGCCTTGAGGGCGGCGGCCGCGATCTCGGCGGCCACCTGCTGGAAAAGGTCCGTCTTGGCGACGAAGTCCGTCTCGCAGTTCAGCTCGACGAGCACGCCCGCCTGGGTCCCGTCGAGATCGGCCGTCACTAGGCCGTTGGCCGCGGTGCGGGTGGCCCGCTTGTTCACGTCCTTGGCGCCCTTAAGACGGAGCAACTCGACCGCGGCCTCCAGGTCGCCGCTGGCCTCCTCGAGTGCGTTCTTGCAGTCCATCATGCCGGCGCCGGTCTGCTCGCGCAGCCGCTTCACGTCGGCGGCGGTGAAATTCGCCATGTCCTCGTCTCTCACTCAGATACTTCGTCAGTGCCCGCGGTTGCTTCGTCGGTGCCCGCAGCCTGCTCGTCAGCGACGCCCGCCAGGTCGTCGGCCTCGTCGGCAGAAGCGGCGGCCTCGCTGGTGATCGCGGACCCAGCACCGATCTCGCCCTCGGCGGCACCTTCGGCCGCGGCCGCGTTCACGGTCTGCGAGTCGACCGGGATCTCCGCATCCGCCGCGTGGGTGGGTGCTTCCTCGGAACTTGCCACCTCATCGGCGGCCTCGAGGGTAGCGGCGGTGGCCGTCGGGTTCCCGGAGCCCACCAGCAGCTCGCGCTCCCACTCGGCCAGCGGCTCCTCGGCGCCCGGCACGCTGCCGGCGGGCTTCTCGTCGCCGCCGGCCGCGCCGGCCCGGGCGATCAGGCCTTCGGCGACCGCATCGGCCACCACCCTGGTCAGCAGCGCGACGCTGCGGATCGCGTCGTCGGTACCCGGGATCGGGAAGTTGACCTCGTCCGGGTCGCAGTTGGTGTCGAGGATCGCGACCACCGGGATGCCCAGCTTGCGGGCCTCGTTGACGGCGATGTGCTCCTTCTTGGTGTCCACCACCCAGATCGCGCTCGGCACCCGGGCCATGTCCCTGATCCCGCCCAGCGTCCGGTCCAGCTTGTCGTGCTCGCGACGCAGCTGCAGGAGCTCCTTCTTGGTCATGCCGGAGGCGGCCACGTCGCCGAAGTCGATCTCCTCGAGCTCCTTGAGCCGCTGTAGCCGCTTGTACACGGTGGAGAAGTTGGTCAGCATGCCGCCCAGCCAGCGCTGGTTCACGAAGGGCATCCCGACCCGGCGCGCCTGCTCGGCGATCGCCTCCTGAGCCTGCTTCTTCGTGCCGACGTACAAGATGGTCCCGCCGTGCGCGACGGTCTCCTTGATGAACTCATACGCGCGGTCGATGTAGTCCAGCGACTGCTGAAGGTCGATGATGTAGATGCCGTTGCGCTCGGTGAAGATGTAACGCTTCATCTTCGGGTTCCAGCGCCTGGTCTGGTGACCGAAGTGGACGCCGCTCTCCAGGAGCTGCTTCATGCTGACGACCTGAGCCATTGGCCCGGCCCCTTTCCTTCGTGCGCCGCGCGTGTTTGGTGCCGCGACGCTGCTCGGTTGGTTCCTGGTGCCCGTGACTGACGCGCCTGCGGCCGGCCTGGAGGCCGACGGACCGAGCGGCGCGTCTCGCCGGGAAGCTTGTCGCCCCGGTGAGCAAAACGGGCACGCGATTTAGCCGCCGGGCACGCACCATTACGGTTTGGCTTCGGCGACCGTCATAAGAATACTGGACGTTCCCGGCCGGCCGCGCATTCCCGGGTCCATCGGGGCGGTTATGCGGGGCTTGCGGATGGGGTTGGAGGGAACATAGTGACAGGCGGGGGACCTGCTGCTAAGCCCGGGGATGGGCCTGACGATAGCTGGACTTGAGGCGCTCGATCGACACATGCGTGTAGATCTGGGTGGTCGCGGGCGAGGTATGACCAAGGATCTCCTGGACGCTGCGCAGGTCGGCGCCTCCCTCGAGCAGGTGGGTCGCCGCGCTGTGGCGGATGCCGTGGGGGCCGGCGTCCCTGGTAACTCCCGCCTCGCGCAGCAGCTCGTGCACGATCCGACGGGCCGTGCGCGGGTCCAGGCGGCCGCCGCGGACCCCGAG
>JBAUAY010000009.1:0-7004 GCA_049676235.1 Streptosporangiaceae bacterium | reverse complement strand
GGCCGGGTCAGCGCGGCCACCCGGGCCGACTACGTGGCCGCCGCGGCCGCCGTCCTGGCCGGCGACGGGCACGCCGGCCGCGTCTACGAACTCGGCGGCGACCAGGCGTTCACCCTCACCGAGTTCGCGGCCGAGATAAGCGCCCAGACCGGCCAGCTCGTCAGCTACCACGACCTGCCCGTGGCGGAATACGCGCAGTTGCTCATCAGCGCCGGGCTCCCCGAGCCGACCGCCGCGATCATCGCCGACGCGGACCGCGGCCTAGCCCGCGGCGACCTCTACGTCGACAGCGGCGACCTGCACCAGCTCATTGGCCGGCCGACCACCTCGCTGCACGACGCGGTGGCCGCCGCCCTGCACTGACCGGCGCTGCACCGCCCTGACCGACGCTGCACCGCACTGACCGGCCGTGTCTCGCGCGCCGGCTCGCCGCCCTTCCTGGGTTCGGCGGCCTTGGGAGCGAGCCGACGTGGGCGCGGGCGTTCTCCGCCCAGCGCGCGGTCAGGTCGGGTTCCGGGCAGGCTGTACGGGCTGGGCTATTCGGGTTGAGGCGCTGGCTGCATGAGGCTGAACACCGCGCCCTGCGGGTCGCTGATCACCGCCATGCGGCCAACCGGGGTGTCGAACGGTTCAACCACCACCGCCCCGCCCAGTTCCGCTACCTTCGCCACGGCAGCGTCCGCGTCACCGACGGCGAAGTACACGTGCCAGTGATTGGGCACGCCCGGCATCTGCGGCGCGGTCGTGCCGCCCACCATCTGCCCGTCGACCTCGAACAGCGTGTACTCCCCGGCACCCATGTCCATCGTCGACGTGGTCAGGCCCAGCACGTTGGTGTAAAACGCGGCGACACCCGGGTCAGTGGTGATGAGCTCGTTCCAGATGACCGTACCCGGCTCGTTCACCAGCGCGGCGCCGATGTGCTGGTTGGCCTGCCACAGCGCGACCGCCGCGCCGGCCGGGTCCAGGACGAACGCCATCCGCCCGGCGTCCATGACGTCGAACGGCGCCATCGCCACCTTGCCGCCCGCGGCTTCGACCCGGGCCACCGCGTCGTCGACCGAATCGGTCGCCAGGTAGGTGTTCCACATGGGCGGCGCGCCCGCGGCGGCCAGTTCGGGTGATTGCGCGGCGATGGCGGCGACCGGATGGCCGCCGAGCATGGCCATCGAGTACACGGGCCCCTGCGGCATGGGCTGGTCATCGTAGGTCCAGCCGAACAGGCCGGAGTAGAACGCCTTTGCGGCGCCCTGGTCGGTGGTCTGCAGATCGACCCAGTTCGGCGTGCCCTGGGCGTAAGAGGTGCGGGTCGGCATGATTCCCCCTAGGAGGTGAATGGAGCGGATCTAACGACGCGGCCGGTGAAGGCGACGAGCCGGTCGAGGATACCGGCGTCCGGCCCGGCCTCGACCGGATCGGCGAAGCCGCCGCCGACCCGGACCTCGGGACTAATGATCTAGCGGACCAGGCCGAGGACGTGCTGGGTGACCTCGTCGGAGACGACAACCCGCTGGCGGTGACCTGGGCGAAGTCCCCATGCTCCCGGCGGCAAGTCGGCCGAACCTTCCCAGCCTCAACCGAACACTCCACACGTTAGCCATCGCTAACGCGTTGGGCAAGAGGCGGCCAATGCCGTGATCGGGTGCCAAAGGGCGCCATGGATAGCGAAGGGACTCGGCACTGGCGCGGGTCGCGCAGCGTTGACGCCGGCGGCTGGGCCGGACTACGCTGACCAAGCAAGCGCTTGGTCAGTGGATCTGCTGAAAGGGATGAGCAGCGATGCCGGTCAAGTACCTGTCCCAGGAGTGGATCGACGAATACAACGCCGCGCTGGCCGCAGACGACGCGGTCCACGCCGCGCTGGCGGGCAAGAGCGCGTCCATCCAGATGGTGATCTCGGACTCGCCGCAGGGCGAGATCCGCTACTGGCTGCGCATCGCCGACGGCAGCGCCAGCACGGGCCTCGGCGACCTCGACGGCGCCGAGGTGACCATCCGCCAGTCCTACGAGACGTCGGCCCAGGTCAACAAAGGCGAGCTGGACGGACAGAAGGCGTTCACGCAGGGCAAGGTCAAGATCGGCGGCAAGATGCTGAAGATGATGCAACTGCGGGGGCCGCTGACCCACATCCAGACCGCACTGGCTACAATCGATACCGAATACTGAATACTGAGCTTCCGGGCGCGCCCCTCCCCCCCGGGCGCGCCCGGATCACATCCAGTCGGCGTGCCGCGGCCACGCGAGCAACGTGTCGACGACTTCGGTCGGACCCTGCCCCGGGTCCGTGGCCGCGTACCGGCCCCGGTAGAACAGCAGCGGCCTGCCCGCGCGGCACGCGCCGAGCCTGGTGACCCGGCCCACCACTAGGTAGTGGTCTCCGGCCTCGTGGACCGCCTCGACCGCGCACTCCACCCAGGTCAGCGCGTCGGCCAGGACCGGCGCCCCGGACGGTGACGGGGACCAGCGGACCCCGGCGAACTTGTCGTCCCCGCTGCTCCCGAATTGCCTGGCCAGCTCCTGCTGGCCGTCCGCGAGCACGTTGGCGCAGAAATGCCCAGCCCGCTCGATCACCGGCCAGGTGACCGACGAACGGCTGGGGCAGAACAGCACCAAGGGTGGCGCCAGGGACAGTGCGGCGAACGCCTGGCACGCGAACCCGGCCGGGCGGCCGCCATTGGCCGTGGTGATGACGGTGACGCCGGTGCAGAAGTGACCGAGCACATGCCGGAAAGCGGCGGCCTCGGCGGCCACCTCGGGCTCGTGGGGCGCCTGGGGCTCGGCGGCCACCTCGGGCTTGTGGGGCACCTCGGGCTCGTGGGGCGCCTGGGGCTCGGCGGCCACCTCAGGGCGTGGCGGGGCCGGCAAAGCTATGCCCCCACAGGCTGACCGCGGTGGTCTCCCGGCTGATCCAGGTGGCGTCGTCGACCAGCCGGCCGTCGGTGCCGTACTCGATGTCGAACCCGCCCGGGGTGCGCACGTAGAACGAGACCATCAGGTCGTTGGCGTGCCGCCCCAGCGTGGCGGACACCGGCGCGCCGCGCCGGGCGCACCGGTCCAGCGCCCGGCCCACGTCATCCAGCGACGCGGCCTCGATCATGAGGTGCACGAGGCCGGCCGCCGCGGGTAGCGGCGCCAGGGCCAGCGAGTGATGCCGCGGGTTGCAGCCGAGGAACCGGAACCACACCGGCGGGTCGCCCGCCGCCCCGCCGAAGAGCTCGGCCGGCATCCGCATCGAGTCCCGCAGCCGGAACCCGAGGACTTCGGTGTAGAAGTCGAGCGCGGCCGACGAGCCGGGCGGGACCGGCAGCACCACGTGACCCATCCCCATGGGACCGGTGACGAAGCGGTTCCCGTACGGGCTGACCGACGGCCGGTGCTCCAGCGCGGCCCCGCAGAACATCTCGAGGGTGTGCCCGGCCGGGTCCTGGTGGCGCAGCATCGACGTCACCCGCCGCGCGGCGAGCTCGTCGGGGGTCCCCGCCTTGAACGCGATCCCGGCGTCCGCCAGCGCACGGCCCACCGCGGCCAGCGCCTGCGCGTCCGCGACCTCCCAGCCGGAGGCGAGCAGCCGTTCGGCCGACCCGGGCATGATCACCAGCCGGGCGGGAAAGTCATCCATCCGCAGGTAGACGGCACCCTCCTCCGGTCCACGCCCCTCAGTCAGGCCCAGCACCTTGACGCCGAACTCGCGCCAGGCCGCAGGATCGGCGGATTCGATCCGCAGGTAGCCGAGAGAGGAGATCATGGGCCGTCCCCTTCCAGGAAGCCGATCGCCAGCCGGTTGAACTCGTCGAACTTCTCCAGCTGAGCCCAGTGCCCGCAGCCGCCGAACACGTGCAGCTGCGCGCGGCGGATCAGCTTCAGCGCCACCAGCGCGCCGTCGACCGGGTTCACCCGGTCCTCGCGGCCCCAGATCAGCAGCACCCGGTTCCGCAGCCGGTGCGCCTCCCGCCACAGCAGCCCCTGCTCGAAGCTGGCCGGGTCGAAGAACGACGCGCCCATCGACGCCATCGCGGCCAGCGCCTGCGGGTCGCACGCCGCGGCGTACCGCTCGTCGATCAGCTCGTCGGTCACCAGCCGCTGGTCGAAGACCAGCGTCCGCAGGAACGCGGCCATCTTCTCCCGGCTCGGGCCGGGCGGCGCGGCGAACTCGGTGAGCCGCTTGACACCTTCGGTCGGGTCCGGCGCGAACACGTTCAGGGACAGGCCGCCGGGTCCCATGAGCACCAGGCGTCCGGCGCGTTCGGGGTAATTGAGCGCGAACCGGACCGCGGTGCCGCCGCCGAGGGAGTTGCCGACCAGGTGCACCCGCTCCAGCCCGAGCTCGTCGATCAGCCCGGCCAGCGCGTCGGCGGCGAAGGTGAAGTAGTTCCCCTGGACCGGCGGTTTGTCGGACTTGCCGTAGTCGGGCTGATCGACGACCAAGATGCGGAAGCGCTCCGCGAACACCGGCAGGTTCTTGGCGAAGTTGGACGCACCCGAAGCACCGGGCCCGCCGCCGTGCAACAGGACCACCGGCGGGCCGGACCCAGATGCCCCGGCTTCTTCGTAATGCAGGTGCATGGCGGGCCTCCCTCTAGAACATCGCGTCCGGCGGCAACTCATGGCCGAACTCACCGCGGCCGAACATCGACAGCGCGCGTTCCGGGTCGTTGATCGCGTGCACCCGGCCGGCGTGCGCGTCCCGCCAGAACCGCTGGATCGGCGTGCCCGTCTTCAGCGCCCGGCCGCCGGAGTTCTCGAACAGCAGGTCCACCGCCCGGATGGCCTGGCCGGTGCCGGTTACCTGGTCGCGCCGGGCCCGCAGCCGGAGCGGCAGCGGGATCTTCTCCGCGGCGCGCGCGTGCGCCATCAGCTCGGTCATGTCCCGCTCGAGCGCCAGCCACGCCCCGTCGAGCAGGGCTGCGGCCTCGGCGATCCGCACCTGCCCGAACGGGTCATCGGCCGCCTTCTGGCCGACGTAGGAGGCCCGGACCCGGGCGCGCTGGTAGGCGACGTGGGCCTCGTACGCACCCGTGGCCATGCCGATGATCGGCGTGGTGATGGCATAAGAAAATATGGAGCCGAACGGGATGCGGTACAACGCCCCGGTATTGAGCTCCTGCCCCGGGCAGGCGCACCGCGTGACATGCGTGAAGCTCAGCGACCGGTGCTCGGGGACGAACGCCCCGTCCACCACGATGTCGTTGCTGCCCGTGCCGCGCAGCCCCACCGTGTCCCACACGTCGTCGATGGTGTAGTCCCTGGCCGGCAGCAGGAACGTGCAGAAGTCGACCGGCTGGCCCTCTTCGTTGGTGACAATGCCGCCGAGTAGCACCCAGCTGGCGTGGTCGCAGCCCGAGGAGAAGCTCCACCGCCCGTCCAGGCGGAAGCCCCCCCCACCCGCCTCCCCATCCCCCTTCACGAGCTTCGCCTGGCCGGTGGGCGCGTAGGAGGAGGACATCCGGGTCCCCGCGTCGGCGGCCCAGACGTCGCGCTGGGCCTGCGGCGGGAACAGGGCGAGCTGCCAGGGATGCACGCCGATGACCGATGCGACCCAGCCGGTCGAGCCGCACGCGCTGGCGATGAGCCGGACGGCGGTGAAGAACGTGACCGGATCCGCCTCGAGCCCGCCGAAACTCACCGGCTGGAGCAGCCGGAAGAACCCCGTCTCGGCTAGGGCCTTGACCGACTCGGCCGGCACCACCCGGCCGTCCTCGGCCTCCTGAGCGCGCTGCCGGAACACCGGGAGAAGTTCTGTGATCCCGGCTAGCACTGCCTCTGCCTCTGCCATAGCCCAAGACTAGAACATGTTCTAATCTTGCGGTATGGATCAGGTTCGGACCATCGATGCGGGCGCGCCGCCGACCAGGTTCGCGCGCGGCTGGCATTGCCTGGGACTCGCGGGGCGGTTCCGTGACGGCGGCCCGCACGCGGTGGCGGCGTTCGGCACCAAGCTGGTGGTCTACACCGACTCCGGCGGCGGGCTGCATGTCCTCGACGCGTACTGCAGGCACATGGGCGGTGACCTGAGCCAGGGCACGGTCAAGGGCGATGCCATCGCCTGCCCGTTTCACGACTGGCGCTGGGGCGGGGACGGCCGGTGCGCTTCGGTGCCGTATGCCCGGCGTGTCCCGCCCGCAGCGCGCACCCGGTCCTGGCGCACCCTGGAGCAGAACGGGCAGCTGTTCGTCTGGAACGACGCCGAGGGGAACCCGCCGCCCGAGGACGTGACCATCCCGCGGATCGACGGCGCCTACTCTCAAGATTGGACCGACTGGACCTGGGACTCGATCCTGGTCGAGGGCGCGAACTGCCGCGAGGTCGTCGACAACGTGGTGGACATGGCGCACTTCTTCTACGTCCACTTCGCGTTCCCGACGTTTTTCAAGAACGTCCTCGAGGGCCACATCGCGTCGCAGTACCTGCGGACCCGATCGAGGCCCGACGTCGGCGGGGCGTCGAACTACTCCGACGGGGCGGAAACCACGCTTCGTTCGGAGGCTTCGTATTTTGGCCCTTCTTACATGATCGACAACCTGTGGCACGACTACCACGGCATGACCATGGAGAGCGTCCTGATCAACTGCCACTACCCGGTCACCCCGACCTCGTTCCTGCTGCAGTGGGGCGCCATCGTCCGGCGGCCGCCCGGCCTGTCCGACGGGCAGGCGAGCCGGATCGCCGCCAAGTTCGCCGACTTCGTCGGGCTCGGCTTCCAGCAGGACGTGGAGATCTGGCGGAACAAGAGCCGGATCGACAACCCGCTGCTTTGCGCCGAGGACGGCCCGGTCTACCAGCTGCGCCGCTGGTACGAGCAGTTCTACTGCGACGTGGCCGACATCGAGCCGGACATGGTGGCACGGTTTGAGTTCGAGATCGACACCACCCGCGCGGTGGCCGGCTGGGAGGCGGAGGTCGCCCAGAATCTCGCCCGGGCCGCGGCGGGCGTCCCGCCTGGGCAGCAGGGCTGATGCTGGTCAACGGCCGGCGGCCGGCCGGCCACAGCGACGAGCGGCACGTTT
>JBAUAY010000008.1:0-4057 GCA_049676235.1 Streptosporangiaceae bacterium | reverse complement strand
AGGTCACCACCCGGCTGCTCGACATCCAGGTGAACGTCGGGCGCACCGGCCGGGTCACCCCGTTCGCCGTGATGGAGCCGGTCAAGGTCAGCGGGTCAACCGTGGACCGAGCCACCTTGCACAACGCGGACGAGGTCAAGCGCAAGGGCGTCCTGATCGGCGACATGGTGATCTTGCGCAAGGCCGGCGACGTAATCCCCGAGGTCCTCGGGCCGGTCGCCGACCTGCGCACCGGGGATGAGCGTGAGTTCAACTTCCCCAAGAAATGCCCAGCCTGCCAAACAAAACTGGCCCGCGAGGAAGGCGAGGTCGACTGGCGCTGCCCGAACACCCGCGCCTGCCCGGCTCAGCTCCGCGAGCGGCTGTTCCACCTGGCCGGGCGCGGCGCCTTCGATATCGAGGTGCTGGGCTACGAGGCGGTCAGCGCGCTGCTGGACTGCGGCCTGGTCACCGACGAGGGCGACCTGTTCGCGCTGACCGCCGAGCGGCTGGAGACCTGCCCGTTCTTCATGGTCAAGCAGGGGACCCTGAGCGCCAACGCCACCCGGCTGCTCGTCAACCTGGACCAGGCCAGGACCAGGCCGCTGTGGCGGATCCTGGTGGCGTTGTCCGTCCGGCATGTCGGGCCGACCGCGGCGCGGGCGCTGGCGACGGAGTTCGGGTCGCTGGACGCGATCGAGGAGGCCAGCACGGACTCCCTGGCCGCGGTGGATGGGGTGGGGCCGACGATCGCGGCGTCGCTACGCGACTGGTTCACCGAGGACTGGCACCGGGCCATCGTGGCCAAGTGGCGCGACGCCGGCGTGCGGCTCGCGGACCCCGACTTCGACCCGACCCGTGCCGCGGCCCGGCTCCTGGCGGGCGTCTCCGTGGTCATCACCGGGACGCTGGCCGGGATGAGCCGGGACGAGGCGGGCGAGGCCATCCGCGCCGCGGGCGGCAAGGTGACCTCCTCGGTATCCAAGAAGACCAGCTTCGTGGTGGCGGGCGAGAACGCGGGCTCCAAGTACGACAAGGCCGTCGAGCTCGGCGTCCCGATCCTCGACGAGGCCGCCTTCCGCGTCCTGCTGGACCAGGGCCCCGACGCGGTCACCCCGGCCGGCGACGCGGTCACCCCGGCAGGCTGAAACCAGAAGGTGCGGGCGGGCGGGGCCGGTACTGTTCCGGCCCCGCATCCTGGCTCTCCGGGTTCGGCCTCCCGTCGGCAGCGCGAAACCGCGCCGCCGGGCCATCCCGAAGCCGCAGGACCCCACAAGGGGGGGATATGAGGCCCTGCCGTCCCGCCAAGGATCACCGCCCGCGCGCAGGACTCATCCGGAGTGGAGAGGCGGGGTCCCTGCGCTTGTGCCGCCATGGTCCTCCCGGACGCGCCGGGCCGTCAAGCGCTAAACCTGGCGCTCGGCTCGCCTTCCAGCCTGCCCGCCGGGAGCTTTCGGCCGCACATCGCAAGCAGCAGATCCGCGGCGGCGCCGGTCAGCGGCGTGCCCGCGCCCAGGGTCCAGTCCATGTCGCGGGCGCGGAACTCGATCCCGGCCAGGTCGGCGCCGAAGAACGTGACCGTCTTATCGGCCGCGGAAACCGGCAGGACCCGGCGCAGCCGTTCCTCCGGAACCGCGAAGGCCAGACCGAGCGGGACCGTGATATCCAGGCCGTGGATCACGTCGTGGGCCAGCGCTCCCTCGAATCCGCCGCCCGGCGGCCGCCACGGGTGGCCGGTGTTCGACCTGACCGCCCCGGCCAGCTCGGCCGGCGACATCCGGGCCGCGTCGCGAAGCGCGACCCGGTTGGCCATCTCGTTGAACTTGCCGCGTGACCTGGCGAGCTCGGCCACGAACCGCCGCCCGCTGTACCGGAACGGCATCGTGACGTGCGCCACGACCTCCCGCACGCGCCAGCCCGTGCATAGCGTGGGCTCGTCCCAGCCGCTGGCCGGCAGGGCGTCAAGCACGGCCGCGAGCTCGCCGCGCTGGGCGGCGATCATGTCCTGGATGGTGTCCATCGCGTCTCCCTGTGAGTCGAAGGGCTTACGCAGACGCGACGAGCGGACCGCGGTCAGATAGACGTTTCAGCAAGACGGAGGGACAGGAACCGCCGCTCCACGTCGGTGCTGGCCAGCTCCAAGGCTTCCCGGTAGGCAAGAGAAGCCTCCGACAGCCGGCCGAGACGGCGGAGCAGGTCGGCCCGGGTCGCGGGCAGCAGGTGATACCCCGCCAGCTGTCCGGCGGCCTCCAGCGCGGCCACCAGCGGCAGCGCCGCCTCGGGGCCAACCGCCATACCAACCGCAACGGCATGGTTGAGCGATACGACCGGCGTGGGCAGGAACCGCGCGAGCTCCTCGTACAGGCCCGCGATCTGCGCCCAGTCGGTGTCGGCCGCGGCGGCCGCCGTGGCGTGACACGCGGCGATGGCGGCCTGGATCTGGTACGGGCCCGGCCGCCCGCGCCGCAGCGCGGCCTCCAGCACCGACACGCCCTCGCCGATCGAAGCCCGATCCCACGACGACCGGTCCTGGTCCTCCAGGGTGACCAGGTCGCCGGAAGCGTCCAGCCGGGCCGAACGCCGCGCGTCGTGCAGCAGCATCAGCGCCAGCAGTCCGCCCGCCTCGGCCTCGTCCGGCATCAGCGTGGCCAGCACCCGGGCCAGCCGGATGGCCTCGGCGGACAGGTTCTGCCGGACCAGGTCGGCGCCCGCCGTGGCCGAGTAGCCCTCGTTGAACAGCAGGTACAGCACTCCCAGCACGCCCGGCGTGCGATCCGGTAGCAGGTGCGCCGGCGGCACCCGGTAGGGGATGCCCGCGTTCTGGATCTTCTGCTTGGCCCGGACCAGCCGCTTGGCCATGGTCGGCTCGCTGGACAGGAACGCCCGGGCGATCTCGGCCGTGGTCAGCCCGGCCAGCGTGCGCAGGGTCAGCGCGACCCGGGCCTCGAGCGAGAGGGCCGGGTGGCAGCAGGTGAACATCAGCCGCAGCCGGTCATCCGGCACGCCGCTCTCGTCATCATCAAGGACCGGCCCCGAAGGCGGATAGGACATGGCGGCCACCTCCCGGAGTTTGGCCGCGCCGACCGCCGCGCGGCGCAGGACGTCGATGGCGCGGTTGCGCGCCGCGGTGGTCAGCCACGCCCCGGGCCGGCCGGGTATCCCGTCGCGCGGCCAGCGCTGCAGGGCCATGGCGAACGCGTCCTGCGCGCACTCCTCGGCCAGGTCCCAGTCGCCGGTGGTCCGGATCAGCGTGGCCACCACCTTGCCCCATTCGTCGCGGAACGCCGCGTCGACCGCCGCCCGGACCGGGTCGGTGCTCATGGCAGCATCGGACGGACCTCGATCGTGCCGTAACCCGCGGCCGGATGCCGGGCCGCGGCCTGCACCGCCTCGTCCAGGTCCGCGCACTCCAGGATGCACAGCCCGGCGATCTGCTCCTTGGTCTCGGCGAACGGCCCGTCGGACAGCAGCAGCTGGCGCCGCCGGACCCGGACCGTCCTGGCCTCGGTCGGCGGGCGCAGACCGCCGGTGACCCGCAGCAGGCCGCGTTCGGTCATCTCCTCGGTCCAGCCGCCGCAGCCCTCCTCGGCGTGCGACGCCGCGGATTCGTCTCCGCATATCAGCAGCAAGTACTGCACCGAACCTCCTCTCCCCCCACCACCACGACGAACGGCACTACCGCACGAGGACCACGCTAGCCGCCTTATTTGATTACGGACCGCCCCCGCACAAACCCTAGGATGGCGTGCATGTCCATCACCCGTGACGAGGTCGCGCACCTGGCGCGACTGGCCCGGATCTCGCTCAGCGACGCGGAACTCGATCACCTGGCGCCCCAGCTGGACCAGATCATCACGTCCGTCGCGCAGGTCCAGGAGGTCGCGGCCGACGGCATCCCGCCGACCTCGCAGGCGACCGGCGTGACCAACGTGTTCCGCGACGACGTGCCGGTCCCGTGCCTGACCCCCGAGCAGGCGCTCGACCAGGCGCCCGCGGTGGAGCAGCAGCGGTTCAAGGTGCCGCGGATCCTGGGGGAGTACTAAGCCATGGAACTGACCCGCATGACCGCGGCCGAACT
>JBAUAY010000007.1:0-1724 GCA_049676235.1 Streptosporangiaceae bacterium | reverse complement strand
GCCCTTTGGCTCGCGAGGGAAAATAGACTGCGTGCGTGCGGATAGGGGTTATTACCTTTCCCGGGTCGCTTGATGACCGGGACGCGGCGCGTGCCGTCCGGCTCGCCGGGGCTGAACCGGTCATGCTGTGGCACGGCGACCGTGACCTGCGCGGCGTGGACGCGGTGATCCTGCCCGGCGGTTTCTCCTACGGCGACTACCTGCGCTGCGGCGCGATCGCCAGATTTGCCCCGGTGATGAGCGAACTGGTGCCCGCCGCCCGGGTCGGCCTGCCGGTGCTCGGCATCTGCAACGGGTTCCAGATCTTGTGCGAAGCACATCTGCTGCCCGGCGCGCTGACCCGCAACGCCGGCCTTCGGTTCATCACCAGGGACCTGCGGCTGCGGGTCGAGAACGCGCGGACGGCGTGGACGCGGGCCTACTCCGGTGGCGAGCAGATCGTGGTGCCGCTCAAAAGCGGGGAGGGTGCCTACGCGGCCGGCCCGGGCACGCTCGCCGACCTCGAGGCATCCGGCCAGGTCGTCATCAGGTACGGCAGCGATAACCCGAACGGCTCGGCGGCCGGCATCGCGGGAGTGTGCAACGCCGAGGGCAACGTGGTCGGCCTGATGCCGCATCCCGAGCACGCGGTCGATTCGCTTACCGGCCCGTCAGCCGACGGCCTGGGTTTCTTCGCCTCGGTGGTCGCCGCGGGGGTCATGACGTGACGGCGACGGACACAGTGGCGGGGGCGGCCGCCACGGCTGGTTGGCCCCAGCCCTTTGCCGAGCTCGGCCTGACGCAGGCCGAGTACGAGAAGATCGTGACCATCCTCGGGCGCCGCCCGACCAGCGCCGAGCTGGCCCTGTACTCAGTCATGTGGAGCGAGCACTGCTCTTACAAGTCTTCCAAGGTGCACCTGAGGCAGTTCGCGGCCAAGGCCCCGCCGTCTGCCGCGTTGCTCGCGGGCATCGGCCACAACGCCGGAGTGGTGGACATCGGCCAGGGTTACGCGGTCACCTTCAAGATCGAATCGCACAACCACCCGTCGTACGTGGAGCCCCATCAGGGCGCGGCCACCGGCGTCGGCGGCATCGTCCGCGACATCCTCGCGATGGGCGCGCGCCCGGTCGCGGTGATGGACGCGCTCAGGTTCGGGCCGGCCTCGGCCCCGGACACCGGCCGGGTGCTGCCCGGCGTGGTCAGCGGCATCTCGTTCTACGGGAACTGCCTGGGCCTGCCCAACATCGGCGGCGAGCTCGACTTCGACCCGAGCTACGCGGGAAATCCGTTGGTCAACGCGCTCTGCGTGGGGGTGATGCGACACGGCGACCTGCAGGTCGCAGCGGCCAGCGGGGCGGGTAACAAGGTGATCCTCTTCGGGTCCACAACCGGCCCGGACGGCGTGGGCGGGGCCTCGGTGCTGGCCAGCGCGACGTTCGGCGGTGCCGCGTCCAGCGGTGCCGCGTCCAGCGGTGCCGCGTCTGGCGACGCCGCGAAGCGGCCGAGCGTGCAGGTGGGGGATCCCTTCACCGAGAAGCTGCTCGTCGAGTGCTGCCTCGAGCTTTTCGCTGGCGGCCTGGTGGTCGGCATCCAGGACCTCGGCGCGGCCGGGGTAGCCTGCGCGACCACGGAGCTGGCGGCGGCGGGTACCGGCGGCATGCTGGTCCGGCTGGACGAGGTGCCGCTGCGGGACGCGTCGCTGGGACCGCCCGAGATCTTGATGAGCGAGTCGCAGGAACGCA
>JBAUAY010000006.1:0-3072 GCA_049676235.1 Streptosporangiaceae bacterium | reverse complement strand
CTGTGCGGGTGCGCGCCGGAGGCCGCGGCGCAGGTCCGCGCCAGCCTCGCCTCGCTCGCCTGCTGCGCGGCCATCTTCCTCGGCTTCGGCGGCGCCATGTGGTCGCAGCTCACCATCGGCTGGCAGTGGTCCGAGCCAGACACGGTCGGCACCATCGCGACGTTGGTGATGTCCGGGGCGATGCTGGTCTTCGCCGTCCTGGCGCTGCTCGCCGCGCTGCCCGTGGCATGGAGCGTGGCGTCGAGCGTGGCCCGCGGCAGGCGGCGGCGCCTCCTCGGCCCGTCGGTGCTCTTCCTGGCCGGCCTGGCGGTCGTGGTCGTCGGCGGCAGGCACTTCGGGAACGGCTGGCCGGGCACCGGGGGCCACCCGTGGGCCCGCCAGGGCTTGGTGCCCGGCGGAGTGGCGGCGTTCTCGTGGGCGTCGACGCTGTCCGTCTCCTCGTTCTGGGCCCATCCCGCCGCGCTGGCCGCCTTTCCCGCGACCGAGCTTGCCTGGATGGTCCTCAGCCCGCTGGCCGTGGCGTGCGTCGTGGTGGGCGCGGCCACGGCGGTTCGCCGGACCGAGCTCTCGCCGGGCGTCCTGGGCTTCGAGACCCGGCTCGGCATCGCGGCCTGCGTCACCATGGCCGTCTTCCTCGGCGGGTGCTGCGCCTGGATCGCCGACCGGGCCCCGGGGCCGGGGAACCTGTTCCACCCCGGAGCGATCGACGTCGCCGGGGTCGCGGTCATGGCGGTGGCGCTCGCGGTCGGGCGGCAAGCCGCGCGTCAGGCCCGGGCCGGCCCGAGATGACCGAGGCGACCGGACGCCACGCGTCCGGCCAGGGCGGACGGGGGACGACCGGGCAAACCGGACGCCGCGAGGTCGGCGGGCAGGGCGAGCGGCGGCCGGGCTGGACCCGGCGCCGGGTACTGACGCTCGGGCTGGCCCCGGCGGCGGTGCTGGTCGGCGCCGGGATCGCAGGCGTGGATCTGGTCTCCCGCGGTGTCCTGCCCGGCCGGAGCATGCTCGAGAAACTCGACGGCGCGTGCTCGGTCGCGAGTCCTCCGCAGGCGTCCTCGCCCCCCGGGCCGTCGTTCTCGGGCACGTTCTACTCCGCAGCCCGCCGTCGGACGGTCGGGTACACGATCGCCTATCCACCCCGCCACCGCCCCGGGGACGAGTTGCCGCTGGTGGTCATGCTGCACGGCTTCGGCGGAAGCCACGCCGACGCCCTGGCCGGGATGTCGCCCGCGCAGGGGCTGGCGCTGAAGGTCGGCGGCCGGCCGCTGGCTCCGATGGCGATGGTCACCGTCGACGGCGGCAACGGCTACTGGAACCCGCACCCCGGCGACAACCCGATGGCGATGGTGATCGACGAGCTGATCCCGCGCTGCCAGCGCCTCGGCCTCGGCCGTCCGCCGCAGCGGATCGCCACGCTGGGCATCTCGATGGGCGGCTATGGGGCTCTGCTCTTCGCCGAGAAGTACCCGCACCTGATCGCCGCAGTGGCCGCGATCAGCCCGGCCATCTGGACCAGCTACGCGCAGGCCAGGCAGGCCAACCCCGCCGCCTACGCCTCGGCTGCGGCTTTTGCCGCCAACGACGCGGTCACGCATGCCGCCGCGCTCGGCCGCCGCCCGGTGCGGGTGGCGTCGGGCTACGACGATCCCTTCTACCCGGGCGTCCAGGCGCTGGCGCGCGCCCTGCCGGCGCTGGGGGGCGCGGCCGTCGTGGACTTTGGGCCGGGCTGCCATGACGGCTCCTTCTTCGCCGCGCAGGAACCGCCGTCGCTGGCGTTCCTGGCCGGGCACCTCGCGAGCCACAGCCTCTGAAAAGGCCCAGTCTCCCGCCGTAGCCCGGAGCCCGTAGTCCGGGATCGTGGGCCGTTACTGGCGCCCCGCGGGCAGTAACGGCCCATGATGATGATCCGGCGCGGCGCGGTGCCCAGCTGGCCGGTTGAGGGACTGCACCGCGGGGCGGGAGGGACTGGGGCGACGGGGGAGGGTATCCAGCCGCGCGTTCCCAGGCTCAGTAGCCGCGGTCGGCCTCCATCCGAGCTTCATCACCGGCACACCCGGATTCCTCGCCGCCGCCCTATGAATGAGACGTGACCGGAGTGCGGCAACAGAGGGGTGACACGATGGCGTGGGTGACGATTCTCGCCGCCGGCCTGTTCGAGACGGGTTTCGCGGTGGCGCTGAAGCTGAGCCATGGGATGACCCGGCTGGGGCCGACGGTCATCTTCGCCATATGCGCGCTGATGAGCTTCGCGCTGCTGACCGTGGCGCTGCGCGAGCTCGAGGTGGGAGCCGCGTACGCGGTGTGGACCGGGATCGGCGCCGTCGGCGCCGCGACCGTGGGCATGATCTTCCTCGGCGAGGCGGTGTCCACCCTGAAGCTGGTGTCGATGGGCCTGGTTCTGGCCGGCGTCATCGGCCTCAACCTGTCCGGCGTGACGCCCTCGTAACGGCCTGGACCTGATCCGCCGGATCACCTCGATCAGCCCGCTGACGGCGATCGTGACGCCGAACGCCAGCAGCAACCCGGCCCAGGGCTTGTCCTCGAAGGCCCGGCCGCCCAGCCGCCCGATGAAAAATGAGTAGGTCGCCCAGATCAGGCCCGCGGCCGCGGTCGCGATGACAAAGCGGCGTCGCTGGTAGCCGATGATGCCGCAGCACAGCGTGACCGCCGTCCGCCCGCCGGGAATGAACCGGCAGACGACGATGAGCGGCATCCCGTATCGCTGGAGCGAACGCTCGGCCCAGGCGCGCCGTCGCGCGCCTTTCGCGCCGCGGAAGAACCGGCGCTCGATGTGCGGCCCGAAGCGGCGGCCGAGCAGGTAGCAGAGGTTGTCGCCGAGGAACGCGCCGAACGCGGCGCAGGCCACGAGTAGCGCGATGCGGGGATCGGCGCTGCCCGCGGTGGCGACGCCGAGCGCGATGATGACGGTCTCGCTGGGCAGCACCGGGAGGATCGCGTCCAGGGCGGGGATGATGACCGCGATGGCGTAGGAGATCGCGGAGTCGACCTGCAGGCTGGCGAGCGCGGTCACGTACGCACCGGCCTGTCCGGCTCCGGCGCCCGGTCCTGGCC
>JBAUAY010000005.1:0-2925 GCA_049676235.1 Streptosporangiaceae bacterium | reverse complement strand
CCCCCAACCGCCCGCCCGCACGAACGCCAGCGACGCGCTGGCCCTATACATATAGACCCCGCCGCCGGCCCAGAATCGCCGCCCACCCGCGCCTGGGCGCATGGCTGGCCTTGACCCGCTGCCCGGGCCGAGTGCAGGCCGCCCCGGTGCGGGTCGATGACCACGGCGTGGACGTGGCGGCGCTGAACGGCAACGGGGGCCGAGGCCCTCGTGCTCACCCCGGCGCACCAGCCGCCGACCGGCGTGGTCCTGGCGCCCAACCGCCGGGCGAGCACTCGCCGGCCGGGCCGGCGGGGCCCGACCCTCACCGATACGGCTACGACGCCGAGTTCCGCCATGACCGGGATTCGGCCGGAGTCATGCCGGGACACGCGCCCGACTGGGCAGTCCCCGAGGGCACCGTCAGCAAGTCGTTGGCTCCCGTCATGCGGCTGGGCTAGATCGTCGGCCAGTCCTAGCCGGAGCCGCTGCCGCGCGAGGCAAACCGCCGACCGCAGGCGCACAGAAGATCCAAATCTGGGCGCCCAGCCTCTCGACCAAACTGCAGCCGACGCCCGCGCAGAACGAGACCTCTTTGTTGTCAAGGTATCTTCCGGGCTTTTTCGTCCGGCCCGGGGCGCACGGTTCGCGGGGGCGGCGAGCAGGGTCGTGGGGTTGATCCGGGCTCGGGAGTGGCTTGGCCGAAGAGCCGGCACTCGGGGTGTGAGCCGGCCACGCCGGCGACAGAGTCGTTCCCTGGTTGCCCTCCCGGGCCCTTGGCGCACGCCGCTGCGGCGGCCCGCCGAGCGTCGGCCTGGAGGCGGCTGTAGATGGCGTCGCTGATCCGGCGTTTGAGGGACCGTAGCGCTTCTTTGTGGGTCTTGCCCTCGGCGACCTTCCGGTCGTAGTAGGCGCGGCCATCGCTGTGCCGGTGCCGGATCTGGGTGATGGCGGCCATGTGCACGGCGTGGTTGATGCGCCGGTTTCCATGCGGCGACCGCCGGCGGACCTTGCGGTTGCCTGAGGACACCTCGATCGGCGCGGTACCGTTGTAGGCGGCGAAGCGGTCCTGGCTGGCGAACCGGGACACGTCGGCTACGTCGCCGACGACGGTGCCGGCGATGACGGGCCCGGCCCCGAAGATGCGCGGCGGGGACGTCACCACCGTCTTCACTGCTGTCGGACGTCTCCTCCGAAACGCCATGCCTCCCTGGCATCAGGCCGCAGGGTCTGTCGTCAGGACAGCGTTTCGACCTCGGCGGTGAACTCTCCGCCAGCATCGCCAGTGTTGATGACGCTGCTGGGTTCCAGGAGGAGAACTGCGGTCTCCGTGTCGGCGCGCGGGCAGTGCTCGGCGCCCCGCGGCACGACGAAGAGATCACGCGGCCCCAGGACCACGTCGCGGTCACGCATCTGTATGGTGAGCTCGCCGGTCAGCACGAGGAACAGCTCATCTGTGTCGTCGTGCTTGTGCCAGGTGAATTCTCCCTGGACCTTCACGATCCGCACGTCGTAATCGTTGATCTGGGCGATCTTCTTCGGCGACCAATGCTCCGCAAAGCGCGCCATCATCGTATCGACATTCACCGGATCCATGCCTGCCATGGTGACACGCGCAGTACGCCGGACATCCTCATTTGCATGATATGCGGGTGATCTTCATAGGGATCCTGTCAGGCTGACAGGCCTGTCCTTATGGAGATTGGGAGCCTGCATGCCTGTGAGTGGTGTCTGCCAGCCCCAGTCGCGGGGTTCCGCCGACGAGCGTGTGGTGCGGCTTGGCGTGCCGCTGCTGGATGAGTACCTGGAGTTCCTGGCTGGCCGGTGCCGGCCGAACACGGTGCTGGCTGTGGCGTATGACCTGAAGGTGTTCTCCACCGTGGTGCGAAGCGGCCGCGGAGGGTCCGCCCGGTCGATGTGCTGGCGTTCACGACCGCGCAGCGCGCGGGCGAGGAAGGGCACCTGCAGGTAGCCGGGAACGGTGGTGGCGGGGTGTCGGCCCGGACGCTGCGGTGGCGGCTGTCGAGTGTGGCCGGGCTGTACGGGTTCTTGCACGCCCAGGGGATGTGATGGTGAACCCACCGTAAGCCGTCCGGCCAGGTAACGCTATGCCGCCAGCGGTCGAGCGCCGTGGCGCGCAGGACGCCGAGAAATGCTCCCTGCCGAATCTGAACGGCCGAGAGCTGAGCCGGCCGCGCGACTGGCGGTACGCAGATCGCCCGGTTCGGTGCGTCCTTGGACCTACTGCACGGCGGATGGCTATCAGTGCAGGGTCACGGCCTGTCCGGGCTGCAGGAGGGTCAGCATGTGGAGGCCAGCGACGCTGGCCGAGCCACGCGCAGCTGCATTTGTCGGCTAGCCGCCGGTGAACCATTGCATATCTTGCGGCCGCCCAGTGGTAGTCCACGACGTCGTTCGGGGTGATCTCGGCGACGTGATTGTCCGTGTGCAGCATGATCTTGCTGATCACCGCCACGGCACTCGCGAGTGAACTTCGCCGGCCACCGCGCCCGGCGAGTTAACGCCCCGGCGGATTCCTCCTGCCGGGGCGCTTTGGCAATGGCTGCGAGGGCTGTGCCGGGCTCGGCCGCCGATCTGCGGCTCGGCGCCGCGCCGCGCTATTCCCACCTTAAGAAGCGCATGGCCAGGTAGCCGAACACGGCCGCATAGGCTGCGAGGACCAGGAGCGGCGCCGCCGGGACGAAACCCTGGAGCATCGTGTCCTGGATCGCTTCTACTGCGGCGCCGAGCGGGGTGAAGTGGGCGATGTCCTTGAGCGCAGTCGGCATGAGCTGCGTCGGGTAATACAACCCGGAGAAGAACATCAGGGGTAGAAGGCCGCCGCCATCAGGCCCCGGGCGGCGCCTGCCGTGCGGGCAGCGGCCGCGATGGACAACCCGATCGCGAACATCGCCACGATGGTGAGCACAATCGCGAGCACCATCC
>JBAUAY010000004.1:0-1699 GCA_049676235.1 Streptosporangiaceae bacterium | reverse complement strand
AGCGCTATCTGCAGGGAGCGGTTCCGGGCGTGGGTGTTGATGGCGAGGACCTCAGCCTCGACGGCGGGGGGCTCGCCGGCGATCTGCTGCTGAAGCTGTGTGTTGCTGATGATCTCGGCGTCGTGCTCGAGCTCGGCGGAGATCTGTTGTTGCTGGGGCGGGGGGATCACGGTGCTGGTCTCGGTCAAGTGGGTGAAGCTCAGGGCCAGGGTCCACAGCATGATGCCGCCGGCGACGGCGAGTCCGAAGGACAGCCCGAAGGAGCCCGCGGCGGAGTTCACCCCGGCTGCTTCACTGACGCGTTCCTCGGCGATGGGCGCGAGGGTGAAGTTGTTGAGCTGGGACACCAGCAGGCCCAGGCCCGAGCCGGTGATCGCCAGCGGGATCACCAGGTACCATCCCGAGTCCACTCGGGGCACCAGGGGAATGATCGCGGCCATGCCGACGGTGCTGAGGGCGAATCCGGCCATGACGATGTGAGCCGGGCGCCGCTGGCCGGCCTTGCGCCCGGCCAGCATGGCCATGCCGAACATGGAAAGGGAAAGGGGGGCCAGGGACAGGCCGGCCTGGATGGCGTTGTACTCGAGGGTCATCTGCAGGAAGAGCGGCAGCACGATCATGGCGCCGCCCAAGGTGATCTGCTGGAGCATCTGCTGCGAGATGCCGATCCGGAAATTCAGGTGCTTGAACAGGTCAGGATCCAGCAAGGTGGGCTGGCCGCGCCGCTTGCGGCGGACGAGCCAGAAGGCGAGCGCGACCAGGGCCACCGCGCCGATGCCGATGAGCAGGCCGACATAGCCGCCGCCCTCCTGCCAGACCAGGATGCCCAGGACGACACCGCCCATGCCGGCCACCGAGAGCACCGCGCCGACAAAGTCGATCTGGCGCGGCCCTGTGTAGGGCACGTCCTTGACGACGCGGATCTGGGACAGCACGACAAGGATGACGACCACCTCCAGCCCGAACCCGACACGCCATGACAGGTAGGTCGTCAGGAACCCGCCCAGCAGCGGTCCGACCGCGGCGGCGATCGCGGCAGATGCGCCGGTGAGCGCGTAGGCGCGCTTCTGGGCCGCGCCCTTGAAATTGCCGTGGATCAGGGACTGCATGGCCGGCAGCAGCAAGGACGCGCCGAGCCCGCCGATGATCGCCCAGAAGATGATGATGGCCGTCAGGCTCTGCGCGACGGTCATGGCCAAGGCACCCACGGCATAAGCGAGCAGGCCGATCACGTAGGCACGCTTGCGCCCCATCAGGTCGCCCATCTTGGAGTTGATCAAGATGAAGGCCGCAGACACGAGCGCCTCCAGAGCGATCGCCGACTGGACCCCGCTCGCCGTCGTATGCAGATCCTTGATCACCGCGGAGATCGACACGTTCATCAGCGAGGTATCGACAACCAGGACAAACATCGCCGCGGACAGCAGGAGCGCCAGCCGCGGGCTGCCGCTGTTCTCCTCGCTCACGGCGTCAGAGGCCATGCTCATGGAGGCGATATCCCTTCATCGGGCAGCACAGGGTCGTCCACGGCCGCATTGTCGATCGCACCGACATCGATGTCAGTGACCACCCCGCACTGCAGAACGATCCAGGCCGGCGCCGTTCGCGTGCCAACCTCCGGACCTTACCCCGGAACTGACCACTGGCGGCCAAGAAGAGCAGCGCTTCCCAACCGAACACGACAACCCCTGCGAGCTGG
>JBAUAY010000003.1:0-1750 GCA_049676235.1 Streptosporangiaceae bacterium | reverse complement strand
CCCCTGCAGCGCCGCGACCGCCCGGGCCACCGCCGGACCGCCCAGGTCCTGACCGGTGACCACCACCTGGGCCGGCGACGGCCCCTGCGGGAAGGCCCGCTCGATGCTGTCCATCGTCTGGACCACGGCCAGGCCCTTCGGCGCGTCGATCGCCGGGTAACCGATCCGCATGCCGAGCGCGGGCGCGGCAAGGGCGAGCATCGCCACCGCCGCCACGCCCCCCCAGGCAAGGGGATGCCGCACCACGCGCCGGACCAGGACCGCCCACAGCCGGGAAGGACGGGCGCCAGCCCGCCGCCGCAGAACCGGGATCCTGCCCCGATCAGCGCGTGGCCCCAGCCAGGACAGCAGCGCGGGCAGCACAGTCAGCGAGCCGGCCACCGCGATGCCAACGACCGCGATCGAGCCGAACGCCACGCCGTCGAAGACGCTCAGCCCGGTCAGGAACAGCCCCGCGAGCGCGACCATGACGGTAAGGCCAGAGATCACGATGGCCTTTCCCGAGGTGCCCGCCGCGATCCGCAGCGCCTCCGCGAACGACCTTCCGCGGGCGCGTTCCTCGCGCTCACGGCGCAGGTAGAACAGCGAGTAGTCGATGCCGACCGCCATGCCGATGATCAGCACGACCTCCGATGTGCTCGATCCCACCGGCAGCCACTGGCCGACGACCGACAGCAGGGATATCGCGGCGATGACCGCG
This sequence comes from Streptosporangiaceae bacterium, assembly GCA_049676235.1. Taxonomy (GTDB): domain Bacteria; phylum Actinomycetota; class Actinomycetes; order Streptosporangiales; family Streptosporangiaceae; genus Palsa-504. Next base: position 1,050 of record JBAUAY010000003.1, on the reverse strand, counting down.
GTCAACGCGAGCAGCAGCGGGATGCCCGCCGCGATCAGCGAGCCGAAGACGACGAGCAGCAGGATCAGCGTGATCGGGACGGAGGTTTCCTCCGCCTTGCGGAAGTCGCTGCCCAGCGCCTTGCCAACCGCGTCGGAGATGCTCGCGTCGCCGGACTCCGCGACGATCAGGCCCGGATAACGGGCCTGGACGGCGGCGACGGCGCGCTGTGCGGGCTCAACCCCAGAAGTGACGTCGCTCGACTTGCCGGGCACGGTGAACGTGACCAGGGCGCTGCGCCCGTTGGCTGAGACCTGCGGGCCCCGGATGTCCGTAGCGGATCTGGGCAATGCGGCGAGCGCCGCGGTCACCGAACGCACCGCGTGGCGCATTGAGCCCAGCTGGGACGATACCGTCGCCGCGAACGCGTGCCCCGGCGCCCGTATCTGGATCAGCACGCTCTCCTGGGCCGGCGCGGCGGCGTCGCCGGTGAGCTGATGCAGGGTGCGCTCGGCCTGCCCGGCCTGGCCGGCGTCATAGCTTGGCACGCTCTTGCTGCCGAGCGCCTGGCCGGCCACGAAGATCACGACGACAAGCAACAGCCAGCCGAATACGGCCGTCTTCCGGTGCCCGGCGCTCCACCCGGCGATGCGCTCCACGAACGGCCGTCGCGAGGCAGGCGGGGGGCGTTCAGGGGTGTAATAGGCCGTTTCCGGCAATGCTGAACTCTGCGCATGGCGCATGACTGAGACTCTTTTCGTGCGGGGGTAAAAGGGAACGTGCGGAGGTTTCAGGAACCGTGCGGGGTTTCAGGGACCGCGTAGTGGGTTTCAGGGAAGGAGCGCGAGCAGCACGGGAACGCCGGCGATGCGGCGGAGCTGGGCAGGTGGCGGCCGGTCAGCCGGGCCCGTCCAGGCTCGGGGTCCAGGCCAGCGGCCCGGCCCGGTCCACGGGCACCCGGCGGGACGGCCAGGCAAGTTCCCACCTCAGGACCTGCTCGTCGTGGATGGCCCGCAGGGCCGCCGCGGCGCGGCGAGCGGCCCGCCGCACGGTCGCGCCGTGGCGCTGGGT
>JBAUAY010000002.1:0-11012 GCA_049676235.1 Streptosporangiaceae bacterium | reverse complement strand
CGGCGGGGTCGCGAGAAACTGCACTTCCTCAACCCGGTCCCGATCCGCCTGCTTCACGACCGGTGGGTCAGCAAGTACACCGAGCCGTGGGCGGCCGGGCTCGCCGGCCTGAAGCACGAGCTGGAGGTTCAGATGGAGAAGGTCTTCGAGATCTACATCCGCACCACGCCCGAACGCCTGTGGAAGGCGATCACCGATCCGCTGATCAGGACGAAGTACCAGTTCGGCGCGGCGGTCGAGTCGGACTGGACGGCAGGCTCGCCCTACCGGCTCGGTCATCCGGCCGCTGAGCGGCCGCTGATCGAGGGGGAGAACCTGATCGTCGAACGGCCGAACCGGCTCGTGCAGACGATGCGCGCGCTGTGGGGTCCCGGCGCCGAGCGGGCCGGCACGTCCCGGGTGACGTGGGAGATCGAGCCGGTCGGCGACTCGTGCCGCCTGACGGTGGTCCACGATCAACTGCCATCTGACGCACCGGCCGAGCTCTACGGCGGGTGGCCGATGATCCTGTCCGGCCTGAAGACGTGGCTCGAAACCGGGCAGACCCTGACCACGCCCGGCTCGCTCATGTATCAGCAGCAGGGGTAATCAAGCAAAACGAGGAGAACGTCATGTCCCAGACCACCATCACCGACATCGGCACCGTGGGAATCCCGGTCAGCGACCAGGACAAGGCGGCGGAGTTCTTCACCGGCACGCTCGGCTTCGAAAAGCGGCTCGACGCGCGGATGGGGGAGAGCTTCCGCTGGGTCACAGTCGCGGCCCCCGGCGCGTCCACCTCGGTCGCGCTGATCGCCAGGCCTGACACCGGGGCCGACACCGGCATCCGGTTCCTGGTTCCCGACGCCGAAACCGAGCATACGGCCATGCGGCAGCGGGGCATCGAGGTCGGGGACCTGCTCCGGTGGCCGGGTGTCCCGCCTATGTTCAAGTTCCACGATCCGGACGGGAACACGTTTGAGATCGTCGAGGGCAGCGCCTGAGCTGTACAGCGCCATCCCACGCCGACGCACCCGGCCTGCCCGGAGGGAAGCGCGTATCCGCCGGGCACGGCGGGCGCGGTCGACTACACCGACAGCATCTTGCACGATTCCGTCAGCTACGAATACCTTCCCACCGTGCGCGTCATGGCATCGCAAATCGGTTCGGTGGTCACCAGGATCCGGTCAGCCCCGGCTGATCCGTTCGGCTTGCTCACGGATGACGGCGAGAACCCGGGCATCGCCTGGCGTCGCTGGGATAGCTGCGAGCACTTGGTCCATTGTCTCGGTAACCACCTCCGAAGCCGTGCGCTGCCGGACACCCCAGATCGCTGCTTCGTCGATCAGGCTGGCCGCGGTCACGTTGCGGATGTCGGCTTGCCCGCCGACACGCTGGCCTAGGTGCGTGTCTGCCCGCATTGGCTGCCTCGCGCTGTCGGTTAGCTCCAGGGCGATGGTCGAGAGCACGTCGTAAAGCGGGGCGAGCCTGACGGCCGAGCTGCCTGCGTCGTGCAGGATGGAGAAATTCTTGGCGTGTGCGTCGGCGTTGCCAACGGCCATGTTGAACGTGGTGCGGCGTAGCAGGCCGGTCACGTCGCGGGGATCGCCGAAGTTCCTGATGACGCTGACGAAGTCGCGCAGTGCGGGACCGCCTTGTTCCTCGTACTTCAGGCGCGGAGGCATGGCGGTGGCCTGGCAGCCGTCTTCTTGGTGTACCCGGGCCGGGATGTCTCCGGCTGGCGCGTCCTGCCTGTCGTAGCGCTTGACCGCCAGAACGGGGATACCGGCGACGTCGAGCAGTTCCGCCTCGGGCACTGGTAGCCCGCAGGCGGCAGCGAGCCACAGGCACGTTGCCTCGTTGGCGGCTATCGCATGCGGGCCGTCAGGTTTGAGGATCCAGGTAGACGGCGCGTCCCCGGACGGGAGTTGCCAGGTGCCGTCGTCGGCTCGGCCTACCAGCGCCTTGCGCTGGAAACCGGCCAGCGACGGGCGGAAGCCGCGCTCCGGCGCGGCGGCCAGGGGAGTGGCGTCGAGGGCACTGATCACTCGCTCAAGGTCGCCAGGCGCCATAGGGGAGTACCCGTCGGCATAGCTCCCACCGGGATGGTCTTCGTCGGGGAGCACCATAATCGCCCCCGCGCAGTCGTGGCCGAAGGCCGCCAGGATGCCGTAGGTGTCCACCGGGCGAACCCCGGCCAGGACTGCCATCCGCTCCAGAGCGGGTCCCTCGGGCAGTATGTTCTCGAGGAAGTCCAGGCCGCGCATGTCCCGCGGGCCGGTCGGGGCGCCTATCGGCAGCCCGACCGACAGGGCGGGGCTGCCGAGCCCCCACCGCTCGATCCCCTCTGGGCGCCATTCCAGCCGGATACGAAATTCCGGCCCGCGCATCAGCGTCGCAACCGGCGTGTCATAGAGCCACGCCACGAGCCGGTCAGTCACGAGGCTCTCGCGGCCGGACGATGACCTCGCAGCCGACGAAGCGCAGCAGCCGCAGTGCGTGAGTCAGCGAGCTGCCGAACTTCCCCCCTTCCAGCGACGACAGGTAGGGCTGTCCGATCCCCATGGCCTCGGCGGCATCTGTCTGTGCTACCCCGGCTGCGGTCCGAAAGTGCTTCAGCGCGGCGCCCAGATCGCGCGCCGTGGTGACCAGGTACTCGCCACCTTGTATTGCCATAGACCAATAATAACACGTTATTGGTCAATATAGATATCACCAAAGAGCGATAATTTGTCCTCCCGAGGCCGGTGGTCGGACCGGTGATCAAGACGGTCCCAGCCGGGCTCATTGGTGTCGCTCCAGGGATCCGAGGTCCCGCAGGCTTTCCGCAGTTTCCACGATCGTGGTCTCGGCCGGACGCGGCCGCCAGCCGAGGCTGCGCCGGGGGACATCCTGGATGGTGAAAGCCGTTATGACTGCAGCAAAGCAAACCTCAAGCGCTTGAAGTCAAGGATTGGCGGCGAGCAGCTCCCCGTGCCCTACCATCCGCGACTCGCCCGGCCCCTGATCGTTACTGGCCGATGCGCCCGTCAATCCGCTCGCGCAGCAGGTCGGCGGGACCCATGTGGCGGGCGTACTCCTCGATCATCCCGACCAGTGCCTGACGCAGGCCACTACTTCACCTGAGCAGCACTTTCAACCACGAGGTTGACAGGCAGGCGAACCGCGGCCTACATTACTTTAAACCATTGAGTTGAAACTGGGGGTTCGATGACGACGGACACGCTGTCCCAGGTCTTCGCCGCCCTCGCGGATCCGACCCGGCGCGACATGGTGGGCCGGCTCTCGGAGGGCGACGCGACCGTGAGCCAGCTGGCCGAGCCGTACCGGATGTCGTTGCAGGCCGTCTACAAGCACTTGCGGGTGCTCGAGGACGCCGGGCTCGTCAGCCGGCCGCGAGGACCGCAGCCCTGGCCGGTGCGCCTGGAGGTCCAGGCCCTCGACTTGATGGACTCCTGGATCGAGCGCCACCGGGACCGCGTCGAGCAGCGCTACCGCCGCCTCGACGCCGTCCTGGCGGAGATGAAGGGAGACGAAGATGAACAAGATCAAGGAAACAGTCATCGAGGCCGACCCGAAGCTGCCGGTCATCCAGATGGCTTGTGACTTCGCGGCCACGCCCGGGCAGTTGTTCCGCGCCCACACCGATCCCGTGTTGTTCGCCCGGTGGGTGGGTCCCGACGCCATGACCACCCGGATCGAGCACTGGGACGCGCGTACCGGCGGCAGCTGGCGGTACGTCGCGGTGCACGATGGCGTGGAGTACCGGTTCCGCGGCTGCTTCCACGAGGTACGGCCGGACCGTATTGTGCAGACCTTCACGTTCGAAGGCGCTCCCGACGGAGTCGCGCTGGAGACGTTGTGGTTCGAGGACCTGGGCGACGGCCGTACCCGGCTGCGGACGCAGTCGCTGGTCGACAGCTTCGAAGGCCGAGACGCGTGGCTGCGCAGCGGCATGGAGACCGGTGTCGACGAGGGCTACGCCAAGCTGGACAGGATGCTCGTCGATGGCACTGTCTGACCGCCCGGCCGAGCAGCACCAGCAGGTGGCCGGCCTTTTTACCGAACAAGCTGGACAGGATGCTCGCCGCCCCGCGGACCGTCAGTGGACGAGGATCCGGTGGCGGCGTGGCAGGTTCACTGCGACGGTGTGCAGGCGGTGCTGGACGATCCGGAGACGGCGCATCGGGAACTCGCCAACCCGCACATGGGCCGCCTTCCTCTGGAGACCGCGATCGACCAGTTCTACACCGCTGACCGAGCGGTGGGGCGTAAGCCCTGTCCTTCGGGCGGGGGTAAGCCAGGCCTGCGCGGGACCACAAGCGGCCGTGCCTCACGGCGCGCCTCCCGGAAATGCCGGAGATACCCGCTAAGCTGTTCGATATAAGTCACCCGGCCAGTGTCTTCACCGCCAGCCGGACCTTACCTACACCGGTCACAAGACCCGCTGCAGGCGGGAGAACCGTATGGCCCATCGTTACCGGCTATGCCCGGATCAGGCGCAGGAAGCCGTGCTGCTCGAGCACTGCGCCCACGCCCGGTTCGTGTGGAACCTGGCCGTGGAGCAGCAGTCCTGGTGGCGGCCGGGCCGGGGCGGCGCGCCGTCACCGGCGGCGCGGATGCGGCAGCTCGCGGAGGCCAGGGCCGCCGAGCCGTGGCTGCGGGAGGGGTCATCCTCGGTCCAGCAGCAGGCCCTGCGGGACTTCGACAAGGCGATGGCCGCGTTCTTCGATCCGCGGAACCCCGCCGGGAAGCCGTCCTACCGGTCCCGGCGCGGCACGCAGGGGTTCGTGATCCGGGACGTGACGGCCCGCCGCCTGAACCGCCGCCACGCGGAGGTGTTCGTCCCGAAACTCGGCTGGGTCCGGTTCCGGCTGTCCCGCGACCTGCCCGTCGGCCCCGGGATGGCCCGCGTCACCTGCGACCGGTCCGGCCGCTGGCACGTCGCGTTCCCCGGCCCGCAGCCCGCCCTTGACCGTGAGCCGGCCGGCCGGGTCACCGGGATCGACCGGGGGGTTCGCACGGCGCTGGTCACCTCCGGCGGGCAGCACTACCGGGTGCCGCGGATCAGCGACCGCCGGGCCGCCCGGTACCTGGCGCTGCAGCGGCGGATGAGCCGGCAGCGCAACGGCTCCGGGAAGCGGGAGAAGACCCGCCGGGCGATGGCCGCGATCACCGTGACGGTCACCGACCGCCGGAAAGACTGGGCGGAGAAGGTCTCCACCCGGCTGGTCCGGGATCACGACCTGATCGTGTTCGAGAAGCTCCGCACGAAAGACATGGTGCGCAAGCCGAAGCCGGTACCCGCCCCGGGCCGGCCGGGCGCGTTCCTGGCGAACCGGCGGCGGCAGAAGGCCGGGCTGAACCGGGGCATCCTGGCGTCCTGCTGGGGGCTGCTCGCCACCCGCACGGCGCAGAAAGCCGCCGCGTCCGGCGCCGCCGTCCTCTACGCCGACCCCAGATACTCCTCGCAGGAATGCCGCCGGTGCGGCCACATCGCCTCGGAGAGCCGCGAGAGCCAAGCGGTGTTCCGGTGCGTTGCCTGCGGCCACCACGACCACGCGGACGCCAACGCCGCGAAGAACGTCCTTGCCCGGGGACTGGCCTGGCTGGCGGTCCCTGCGCAGGCCCCGGGACCACGGGGCGTACGCCCGCGCAAGACGCCGGCCAACCCCGGCGCGGCGGGAACCACCCAGGACGCCGCATGAACGGCTCCGGGAATCCCAGCCCTTCAGGGCCGGGAGGATGTCAAGTGTTCATGCACACCTGTCCCGGGCCACCGGCCAGGACGACCGGCTGGACCCCGGCTTCTGTGCTGAGCTCCTCGGCGGGATGGAACCGATGGAGCAGGTTCTCCGCTCCTCCGGCCAGTACGGCGCCCGGGTCGAGGTACCCGGCGACGCGGATACCCAGACCAGACTGCTGGGTTTCATCGGCCGCGACCCATTCTGGTCAAGCCGGTAAGCCGGAAAACCTAGCCTGCGCGAGCCGAGGCGGCGAGCCGCTCAGCGAGTGCGATGATCAGGCTGCGGAGCTCGTCCGGTCGTTCGATGACGAACGGCCGGTCGAGCGAGGCGAGCACCGCAGGCACCCAGTCGAGCCGCTCCGCCCGCAGGTCCACGCGGAGCCAGCGCCCGGCCTCCGGATCCGCGTCGGCCGCGGCCTCCTCGATGCTGGCGACTTCGATGCTGGCGACGCTGGCCGGAAGCCGGGCCCGGATCTGCTCGGCTGTCGCCTGGATCCGTAGCGTCACCTGATGCCGGTACGGAGCCGTGGCGAGCCCCGAGAGCACGCGCTGGGCCGGGTCGAGCCCGGCGGGTGGCTCGAACGAGCCGGGCAGGGTCCTCGCGTCCGCGATGCGATCGAGCCGGAAGATCCGGTCCTCGGCGATCCCGGGATCCGCGCCCGTGACGTACCACCGGCCCGAATGAGCGACCAGCCCGTACGGGTGCAAGGTGCGTTCGCTGCGCCGGCCGTCGGCGGCGGTGTACCTGATCGAGACCGGCCGGTGATGGCGCACCGCGTCGGCGATGCAGAGCAGGACCGAGCTCTCCGGCGCGGCGAACTCGCCGGGCGGGGCGGTAAAGGCGAGCGACCCGAGCACGGTGTCGAGCCTGCGGGCGAGCCGCTCCGGCAGGACCCGCCGGATCTTGGCCGCGGCCGTCTCGCCCGCCGTGCCCGTCGCCGTCATCAGCCCGGCCCGGCGGCCCGCGAGCAGGCCGAGCAACACGGCGAGCGCCTCCTCGTCGCTCAGCATGAGCGGAGGCATGCGGTACCCGGAGGCGAGCCGGTACCCGCCGTAGCGGCCGCGCACCGACTCCACCGGCACGTCGAGGTCGATCAAGTGGTCCACATACCGCCGAACGGTCCGGCCGTCCACGCCGAGCCGGTCGGCGAGTTCGGTCATGGTCCGGACGCCGCCCGACTGCAGGAGCTCCAGCAAGGTCAGCACGCGGGCGGCAGGTCGGGCCATGCCCAAAATTTAGCGGAAATACCGGACCGTTTCTGTCCAGTATTCGTCCTAGCCTGCGAGGTAGAAACAAACCGCAAAGCAAGGAGACCACCATGGACTTCGTCTCGATCCGCGTCATCACCGATGACGTCGCGCGCCTGGCCGGCTTCTACGAGAAGGTCACCGGAGTACAGGCGACCTGGTACACCGAGGACTTCGCCGAGCTCAGCACCGCCCACGCCACCCTCGCGATCGGTCACACCCGCACCGTCCCGCTGTTCGCGCCCGGCGCCGCCCGCCCGGCCGACAACCACACGGTGATCATCGAGTTCCTCGTCGACGACGTGGACGGCGTGCACCGGAACCTGGTCGGCTTCGTCGAGGACTTCGTCCAGGAGCCCACCACGATGCCCTGGGGCAACCGGTCACTGCTGTTCCGTGACCCCGACGGCAACCTCCTCAACTTCTTCACCCCGGTCACCCCGGCCGCCGTCGAGAAGTTCGCCCGCTGACTACACCGCGGCCGCGCGGGGTTATCCGCTGGCCCAGACGCCCTCCCTCAGGCCGAGGCGGGCGCGGACATCGGAGACGAGCGCGCCCAGGTCCGGCCAGGGTTGCGCGAGCCGGTCCTGGATGGCGTCAAACCCGGCCCGTTCGGTCAGCCTCTTCTCGTTGAGCATCCACTCGCCCGCGGCCACCAGCCGGCCCTGGGCGATGGCCAGCACCGCCTGGCACAGGTTCGCCAGGAACGCCACCCGGTCCTGCCGCCCGGCGTAGACATCCGCTAAGGACAGCACCCCCGCCGCCAGCCGGAACCAGGCGGCCGGCGCGGTCTCCCGCAGCCGGGGCGGGAACGCCGGGCGGGGCAGTTCGCCCGCCAGCACCTTGCCCAGGGCCAGTTCCCCGGCCAGGACGTAGGTCACGTTCGGCAAGATTTTCCACCGAACGAGTACCCAGCAGCGGCCCTTCAGCGAGCACGCCATTCGAGCGGATCCTGAAGTCCGGCTCGCGTATTAGCTTCGCAATCGGCGTGTCGTGGGGACACGTTGGAAGTAACCCGCGGGGTTCCGGGCCAAGTGCTCGCATCAGGTGCCACAGCTGTCACGACGCCCGGGACTGACTGTCACCGCATCGACCGCGACCGTCGCCACGGCGGCTATGAACACCGGCAGCCCGAAATCCGGTTGCATTCCGGGCCGGCGGCGGGCCATCGTGACCGCGTGCTGATCCGACGCGAGACCGAACGCGACATCGATGTCATCCGCGCCATTACGACCGCCGCGTTCGCCGCTGGCCGGCCGCCGGGCCAGACCGTGCCCGAGGCCAGGCTGATCGACGAGCTCCGCACCGGCCCCGCCTGGCTCCCCACGCTGTCCCTGGTGGCGGTCACCCCCGCGGGCGAGGTCATCGGCCACGTGCTGGGCACCCGGGGGCACGTCGGTCAGGACCCCGCCCTCGCGCTCGGCCCGCTGGCCGTCCGGCCGGACCGGCAGCGGTACGGCGTCGGCAGCGTGCTCATGCACGCCATCCTGGGCGCGGCTGACGCACTCGGAGAGCCGCTGGCCGCGCTGCTCGGCGACCCGGCGTACTACCGCCGGTTCGGGTTCGAGCTCGGCACCGTCTACCAGATCACCCCGCCCCGGCCGGAATGGCAGCCGCACTTCCAGGTCCGCGTCCTGACCGAATACCAGACCCGGCTGCGCGGCATGTTCACCTACCCCAAACCCTTCGACCGGACCTAAGCCTCGATGACGCGGTCCTGCCCGACTGCTTAGGCGAACGGGTTGGTGACCCGGACGCCGCCGTAGTCCTGGCTGTCGCTGAGGTCCTCGGACAGGACGTGCGTGCAGCCCATCGCGCGGGATGCCTCGATGATCGCGGCATCCCAGTACGAGAGCTGGAAGCGCTGGCGGGCATCCAGGGCTGCCATCATGATCCCGCTCGTGATGTCCTGGATCGGGAAGCGCTGGAACGACTGAATGAGGAGGACCGCCTGCCGGTGGCCGATGGCATCCGGGCGGCTCGCGCGGGTCGCCTGGACGTAGAACTCCTGCAGCACCTGTACCGACAGCGCCAGGTCACGCTCGGCCAGGATGTCGTTGGCGTGCTCGGCCTTGTCCTGCTCCGCCGGGTCGCGGGAGATCGCGTAGAGCAGGACGTTGGTGTCAACGAACCGCACGGTCGTGCGCCTCGTCACGGCTCAGTCGGTCGGCGGCGCGGAACTGGTCGATCCCGGCCTGGACCTCGCGCTGCAGTGCCTCGAGCCTGGTGAACTCATCCATCCGGCCAGACAACTGCTCAAGGTAGGCGACGACCAGCGCGCTCACCGAGGTGTCACGCTGCGCGGCGGCGACCCTGGCATTGCGGTAAACGTCATCCGGGACGGAAACGGTAATGTTCTTCACAGTTTCACAGTAACACAGTTTCTGTGAAGTGGACTCGTGGTCAGCCGACTACCGATCGCGGCCCTGCGCTGCGCTCCTCAGCCGCCAGGTCCGCCAAACGCGCCGGGTACTCCGCCCACTCAGGGTGGCTGTCGACCGCAGGGTCGTCGAGGATCGCGGCATCGACCCGTATCGGCACGCCCGCCAGCACCGCGAGGTTGATCGCGTCGCTCAGACGGGCGTCGACCTCGACAGCTCCGCCCGGTCCCTCGACGACCGCCACGGCGTAGAAGACGCCTTCGGTCAGCGCGGTGATCCGCACCTCGGCCAGCCTCGACACGGCGGCCCCGAGCAGGTCCGCGGCGAGCTGGTAGGCCTTCGGCCGGGGCATCTCCTCGGTGTCGAGGCTGCACGCCAGGGCAGTAGCCTCCGCTGATCCCGTGTACATCGGAAGCCGGCGGGTGCCGTCCCGCTCCAGACGGCACCGTCGGCACCTCCGAAATCAGCCATGCCCCATTACCGTCTCCGGGAACGGCGGGGTCGCCCCTGGGAGCCAAGACGGTGCAGGCTTGGAGGGTAGGTGACGAGCGGGCCGAGACCTACCTGAGGTTGCTGGTCGAGGCCGAACGACACGTGCTGCTTGTCCTGGAAGATGTCGAAGTCGTCCGCGCTTGGTAAAGGTATTGATCAAGCGATCAGCGAGACCACCGTGAGGCAGGCGGCCGGGGAGCAGCCACAGCATGCAAGCAAGTGAGCGCGAGGCAGGCGCACAGCGGACGCGCAGCTACACCAGGAAGCCTGCCCCCGACGAGCGCTACCACCCGTGCCCGGCTGGGCGGCACTGGGGACCGAACGGCGCGGCAGGGGTGCTGCCGTGGACAGTGACACCGGACGAGCGTGCCTGGGTGCTGCTGAGTCACCGCTCCCCGAACGTGCAGGCGGGCGGTACCTGGTCCACGTTCGGCGGCGCCATCGACGGCGGCGAGACGCCGTGGCACGCGGCCGTCCGCGAGACCAGCGAGGAGATCGACGGGATCGACGTGCGCTTGGGCGTCGTCGCCGCCGAGTTGGAGGTCCCGTGCGAGCACGGCTGCGGGTGGAGTTACACCACCTTCGTGGTGCGGATCCAGAGCACCGAGGCGAGCTACCTGCCCAGCGCTCAGGTCGCTTCCGGTCACGCGGCGTGGGAGACGGCCGGGCTGGCGTGGGTGCCAGCCGAGCAGGTCTCCGACCATCCCGGCCTCCACCCGGGACTGCGCGCCGCCTGGCCGGCGCTACGCGATGCCATCAGCGTGAACGGTCGCTAGGAGCCGCTTCATCCGGCTCGGAGTCGAGTGGGCGGCCAGCTCATCGGGACCTGCCGTGAACCAGTCGGCGTCCAGCACGGTCTCGCCGTGTAGCTGCTGGTAGTAGAGCGGTAGCAGGAACACGTCGGTGCGAGCGTTGATCCAGAACGGGACGCCGCGAGCGGCCGCGCGGTCAGCGGAGTCGGCGGCCGCCGTCAGAAGGCACCCCGTCGAGGTAGCACGGGGCTGGCCAGCGGTGCCGGCTGAAGCGTTCGGTCACCGCGCTGCGAACCTGCTCCGCGCGGTCGGCGGGCACGAGCGCGACCACGCAGCCGCCGAAGCCACCGCCCGTCATAGGGCTCCGGACTGCCCAGCGGGTGCCGCGTGAGCAGCATAAACGACCGATCGAGG
>JBAUAY010000001.1:0-4285 GCA_049676235.1 Streptosporangiaceae bacterium | reverse complement strand
AGCCGGGGCTGCGCTGACCGCCGCGGTGGGCCCTCGCGCGGTACCGTCCCGGCAGCCGCCCGCGGCGGGGCCCGTGCTGCGGGTCCTGACGGCGAATCTGCTCGCCGGCCGGGCCGGGGCCGAGGCGGTTGCCGAGCTGGTCGGCCGTAAGCACGCGGACGTGCTGTTCGTGCAGGAACTCACCGCCCCGGCGGCCGCCAGGCTCCAGCAGGCCGGGCTGGGTGATCTGCTCCCGCACCGGGTGACGCAGCCGGTGCTGCACGGCGCGCGAGGCAGCATCTACGCCCGCTACCCGCTGCACGGCGGGCCGCTGGCCGCGCCGGTGTCCGCCGCCCGGTGCACCGCCCGGCTCGCCTTCCCGTCCGGGCAGATCGTGCAACTGGCCTGCATACACGCGGCGCCGCCGAAACCTCCCTGGTCCCCGGGCGCCACCGCCCGGTGGCGCGGCCAGCTGTCTGCGCTGCCCGCGCCCGGTGAGGGTCCGCGGATCCTCGCCGGAGACTTCAACGCCACCCTCGATCACGCGCAGTTCCGCCGGCTCCTGCGCCGCGGTTACGCGGACGCGGCCAGCCAGGCCGGCCACGGGCTGTCGTTTACCTGGGGACCGCGACCCGGCCGGCGCCTGACCCTGCTCGCCATCGATCACGTCCTCATCGACCGGCGCTGCGCGGCACTGGCCACATCGGCCCACTGGCTGGCCGGCAGCGATCACCGCGCACTGTACGCCGAGCTCCGGCTCCCCGCCCCGCCCAGCCCGCCGGACCGGGCATCGCCGACCGCAAAGTGACCGCCGCGAACAACCGTCAGCAGCCCTCCAGCCCCGAGCCCGGGCTTTGGCCGGGCGGTGGCGGCGCCAGGTACTAGCGTCGGCGTCACCGTCGTCGGCTACTGCATCGCAGCGGCCGATCTCACCAGCAGGCAGGGCTGGCTGCCTCTGGGGGCATGCGGGGTGCCACGACAGGTGGTGGGTTGCCCGCTGTCATGGCCGGGCGCGGGCGTAGGCGGCGGCGAGCGCGCTGAAGACCTGTTTTGGCTCCCAGGCCATGTCCGGGTATGTGGTGCCGCGTGCATGCTCGAGGACCGCGACGACTCCGTAGGAGGCGAGATCAAGATCGCGGTGCGGGTCGGTCGGGTGCCAGGGCTGTTCGAATCCGGCAAAGGTGAACCAGAACGCGGAGTCGATATCTTCGGTTTCGTAGATTGCGAGCATGTCGCGCAGGTGCCTGACTTGTTCTTCCTCGTCGCGGTCGTAGGTCCCGGAAATGAGTGGCGGGTCGGATTTCTCGTCGGTGATCATCCAGCCCATGCCGCCGCGGTCGGCTGCGCCGCGGTAGGTGCAGCAGCCGAACTCGGTGACCGCCACTGGCTTGCCGAAGCCCCGGTAGGCGCGCAGTGCGTCCCGGTAGTCGGCGGTATTGTCCGCGTCGCGGTATGCGTCGACGGAGACCAGGTCGAACAGTTCCCAGTCGACGGTTTCCCACGGCGCGGCCGCATAGGTGACTGGCCCGGCGAACTTTTCCCTGGCGGCGCGCACGATGTCCCGGAGCGTATGCCTGGCGCGCTCCAGTCCGCTGGCCAGCGCTGCCATCACGTCCGGCTTGCGCTGCAGGTCCGGGTCGGTCACCGCGGCGATGCGGCCGAGCACGCTGTCGCCGCCAGGGAGGAAGCCCGCGCACCACAGCGATATCTCGCACCCGGCCACGAGCACCACCCGGCCCTCATGTGCCCGCCGGAGCCGTTCGGCCTCGTATGCGCAGCGGGCAAAGTACCCGGGCAGCGCGCCGGGTTCAAGGTTGATCGGGACCGGCGAGAACCACAGCTCCAGCCCGGCGGCAAGTGCGTGCTGGCCGGCCTGCGCCAGCCGCTGCGGGTTGTCGCCGGATACCCGCACCGCGGTCGCGTGCAGGTCGCTGGCAATGATCTGCAGCTCCCGCTGCACCACCGCGTCGTCGAAGTGCTTGCGGGTGCTGTCCCCGTCGGCGGTTATTCCGGTGTCGTAGTTGATCCCGTAATTCCGCATGGCAGCACCTTAGCAGCAAAGCCATACTTAGTATGTATTCATACCTGGTATAGTTAATGTATGGCTGCTGATGCCCGTCACGGCGGCCCGGCGGGCCCGCACCCCGGGCGGCGGGAACGCAAGAAGGCGGAGGTCCGCCAGCGGATCTCCGACGCGGCAACGGCGCTATTCCTGCGCCACGGGTTCGACCAGGTATCCGTTTCGGAGATCGCCGAGGCCGCCGACGTGGCCCGGCCAACGGTCTTCGCTCACTTCCCGCGTAAGGAAGACCTGTTCTTCGACCGCTACCCTGAGGTGGCCGGCCAGCTCGCCCGCGCCATCCGGGAACGCCCAGCCGGGAAGTCAGCGGTCAGCGCGCTCGGCGACGCGCTCGTGGCCGCTGCCCGGGCGGGCCAGGCGCCGTACGGCATGCAGGCCGACATGATCCCGTGGTGGCGGACGGTGGCGGCCTCACGCGCGCTGCAGGCGCGGGCCCGGGAGCTTGCCGACCAGCTTGGGGCCGAGCTGACGGAGGCCCTGGCCGCCACCGGCACAGCCGAACCCGAGCTTGCCGCGGCACTCGCTGTCGCCGCCTACCGCACCGTCCACCTACAGGCCGTCCGCGCCATCCTCGCCGGCGACGAAGCTGCAACGGTTGCGGCACGGCAGCCAGGCCGGATCCGCTCGGCGCTCAGCGCGGTCGACCAGATGACGGCATAAACCGCGTTGCAGGTCCGGCCTTTCACCAGAGTCCCTGGAGACGGCAAGCCTTCTACCCGAAAACCCTGTACCCGAAAGCCCTCGACCCGAGAACCCTCTACATCGGGCGTAGATCGCCTGCGTCACCCAGAGCACCTCAGCTGGCCGTATCTACGACACCGGTCGTGGCGGCCAGCTCGATCTGGTTCTGGAAGCCCGGGATCTGACCTGGCATTAGCCGACGGAGTTGCCGCCACCTTCACTGACGCGAGCCCGACGTAGAAGCTCAGATGAAACGGGTTCGGGATCTGGATGTAGGGACCACCGGGCCCGAACGTTACCCGTCACGCAGACGGTGTTCACGGTCTGGCGCTACCAGATACGGACCCGAGTCGCAGGTTCGAGCCACAGCTCGTCGGTAGCGCCGACACCAAACGCGCCGTAGAACTCGTCGAGGTTCCGCACGATCTGGTTGCAACGGAACTCGCCGGGGGAATGGGAGTCGGTGGCGAGCAGCCGGATGGCTTCCTTGTCCCGGATCTTTTGCTGCCAGGTACGAGCCCACGACAGGAAGAAGCGCTGGCCGCCGGTCAAACCGTCGATTACTGGTGCCTCCTCGCCGTGCAACGACATCTGATAGGCCGTCCACGCGATACCCAGGCCTCCGAGGTCCCCGATGTTCTCCCCGATTGTCAGCGCTCCGTTCACATGCTGGTCAGGAGTCTGCTTCGGGGCCAGGGCGTTGTACTGCTCGATCAGCGACCGGGTCCGGGTTTCGAACGCTTGCCGGTCCGTTGCGCTCCACCAGTCGGTGAGCCTGCCGTCACCGTCGTACTTGGAACCTTGGTCGTCGAAGCCGTGGCCGATCTCGTGGCCGATGATCGCGCCGATCGCTCCGTAGTTGGCCGCGTCGTCGCGGTCGGGGTTGAAGAACGGATCCTGCAAGATCGCAGCCGGGAACACGATCTCGTTCATGCCCGAGTTGTAGTAGGCGTTGACCGTCTGGGGGGTCATGTGCCACTCATCGCGGTCGACCGGTTTGCCGATCTTGCTCAGCTGGCGGCGGAACTCGAACGCATGAGCCGCCCGCACGTTGGCCATGAGATCCGCCGGGTCGATCCTGAGGCTGGAGTAGTCCCGCCATCTATCCGGGTAGCCGATCTTCGGCGTGAACTTCCCGAGCTTGTCCAAGGCCCGCCGACGGGTGTCTGCCCCCATCCATTCAAGCGTCTTGATGCTCTGGCGGTAGGCCTCGAGGAGATTGGCTACCAAGACATCCATCCGCTCCCGGGCCCCAGATGGAAAGTGCCGGCCGACGTAGGCTCGGCCGGCAGCTTCCCCCATCGCCCACTCGACCAGCGAGACCCCCCGCTTCCAACGTTCACGCAGCTGGGGGGTGCCGCTCAGGATGCGGCCGTAAAAGTCGAAATCTTCCTGGACGAACGCCTCGGACAGATACCCGGCGGCGCTGTGGATCACCTGCCAGCACAGCCAATCCCGCCACGCCGGAACGTGCTCGTCGGTGAGCAATGAGGCCAGCCCGGCGCTGAAGCTCGGCTGGCGGAGCACGATCTCGTCGAAGGCGCC